>JAICHZ010000015.1 GCA_025924655.1 Pseudonocardiaceae bacterium
CCGCCGCTGAGTAGCCGTCATCGGCCGGCGAAAACTTTCTACACGCCTTCGAGCGCTAGAAAAGAGAAAAACCGTGTTCTTCCGGTAGCGGCGATCGTCATAGACGCCAGCCGGGAATAGGACAAGCGCCTGCTCCGGGGCAGGCGGGCCACCCGGAGGTCACATGACCGCAACCCAACGATCATCAACACGAGCCGGGTGCGATGACGAAGCCCCGGATGGCCTCGCGCAAAACCTTACTCAGTCGTCCAATCCTCCGACTCCGGCTTCGGCTTCGGTATCAGGAGCCCCTTCCTTATCCCTCTTTGCATCTCCCGCCCCCGTCGATTCCGGAGGGGTCTCACCCGTGGCCGGATCCGGCTCTTCGTTACCCGCGCCTAGATTCGTTTCTTCCGACATCTTTAGCTCCCCTCGATTAAACGAAACATCGGTGCAATACCCTGACGGATTGACTGTACCCTTACGCCCCCGGCACAGGCCAGCTCCGATCACACCGAGTCGCGGCCGTGCCAGGTAGGGGACCGGAATGCGCTGCTCTCTCGGAAGTCAGTACCCCACCGACTTCCGTCCCAAAACCAAGGGCGACGCACCGCAAGGGCGTAGGTGCTGCCGGATGTTTACCGAGAGGTGAGCGGGGGTAACTGAGGGCAACCAACCTGCGGTCAGGCTCTGAGCAGGTCCGGAACTGTCAACGGCGAAACCGGTCTCTCTCACCGGGAGCACCCTACGCGAAGGAGTTACAGATGACTGCTGGATCGATCGCCTTGGTCGGGTCTGTCTTGATCATCATTGGGGTACTCATCGGGTGGCGGCTTAGCCAGTGGAAACTGGAGGTGCGAGCGAGACGGCAAGTAGCAGCGCAGCTGTCCCTGTCTAGGCAATTACTCGAGCTTCGAGCTGCAAGACAAAAGAGTTATTCTGATATGTCGCAGCTGGGGCATCCGGCGAGCGCGTTCCAACGCCGAGCCGCGTAAGGATACGCGACCACACCACTCCGCTGCTCAAAGCTTGATGTGACTCGATGTTTCATGCCCGCTGGGCGATGGCTCGGTCAGCGCGGTGGTGACGGCGTCGCGGACGGCGCCGTCGGTGGGGAGCGGTGTGCCGGTCTGCTCGGCAAGCTCGCGTAGCGACGTCATGGTGACGTCAGGCAGGCCGCAGACGGTGAACTGTTTGAACGCGCGCAGGTCGGGGTCGATATTCAGGGCGAAGCCGTGGCTGGTGATCCCGCCCCGGATGCGCATGCCGATAGAGGCGACCTTGCGGTGATCGGGGGTCCAAACGCCGACGAGGCTGGACGTGCCCGGGGGGGTGGGCCGCCGTTGGGTGCTGAAACCGAGCATTCGCAGCGCGCGGACCAGGCCGTCTTCGAGCCAGCGCACGACATCGGCCGCGCCTTGATCGCGGATGTCCATGATCAGATATCCGACGAGTTGGCCGGGGCCGTGGTAGGTCGCATATCCCCCGCGGTCCACCGCGACCAGCGGTATCGCATGGTGGCCGCGGCGTAGGTCGGCGGGATCGGTGCGCTGCCCGTAGGTGATGACCGGGGGATGGCTGAGCAGGAACAGTCGGTCGCCGACCGTCCCCGCGCGCCGCTGCGCGGTCCAGCCGGCCATGGCGTCGATCGCGTCGAGGTAGTCGATCTCACCGAGGTCGACGCGCTGCAGCGTCCGCTCGGCCGTGGCCATACCTGCCCTCCGCGTGTTCCAGCTTCGAGAATCAGTTGATGCTGTTGCCGAGCTCGACAGTAGAGCGGTCCGCCGTTGCCAGCGCAGCTCCCTGGTCGAACTCGGTGCACGCAGGGCGTCCCCACGGTGACCGGCATGAGAGGCCGAGCCAGGCTGACACCCGTTCGTGGACGCCCGGCAACGACATTTGTCCGGTACTGGTTGACAGAACGTCCCGAATTAGGTGAGGCTGGGTTTAGAAGATCCATCCTTGTGGGTGGTGCGACGGGCGGCCTCCTGCCGTAGGTGAGGAGGCTCCCCGAATGTCGATGATCCGCGTCCGGACGGTACCGCTGGCCTGGCTCGTACCGGTGCTGGCCGCTGCGCTCCTAGTCGGCGGGTGCGGCGGCGCGTCCTCCGCGCCCGACACGACTGCGCAGACGATCACGGTGTACAGCGGTCAACATGAGCAGACCGCCCAGATGCTGGCGGCGGGTTCACCGCGGCGACCGGGATCAAGGTGGCGCTGCGCTCGGGCGATGAGGCGGAACTGGCGAACCAGCTCCTGCAGGAAGGGACTGCCTCCCCGGCGGATGTGTTCTACGCGGAGAACACACCGGCGCTGGAGGCGCTGCGTGAGAAGGACCTGCTGTCCCCGGTCGACGCCGCCACGTTGACCGCGGTGCCCGCGGCTTATGACTCACCGCAGGGCCGGTGGGTGGGGGTGTCGGCGCGCCGCGCGGCGCTGGTCTTCAACACCACCGCGGTGCGCAAGGCCTACGGCGCCCACCCGGTACTCGCTGATCTGGATCTCGATGTCCCGGCCGGCACCATCACCGCCGTACTCGGCGCGTCGGGTTGCGGCAAGACCACCTTGTTGCGGCTGGTCGCCGGGTTCGAGACCACCGACGCCGGCACCATCGCCCTGCACGGCCGCACCGTCGACGACGGCCATCGCCCGCTGGCGCCGGAACACCGCCGGATCGGCTACGTGCCCCAGGAGGGCGGCCTGTTCCCGCACCTGTCGATGGCGGCCAACATCGGCTTCGGGCTGCCCCGGGCGGCCCGGCGTCGCCGGGTGGCCGAACTGCTCGAGCTGGTCGGATTGCCCGGTCTCGGCGACCGTCAACCCCATAAGCTCTCCGGCGGCCAGCAACAACGAGTCGCACTGGCCCGGGCGCTTGCCGCGGCGCCGCAGCTGGTGCTGCTCGATGAGCCGTTCTCCGCGCTCGACGCCGGGCTGCGCGCCCAGCTGCGCACCGACGTCGCCGATGCGCTGCATCGCAGCGGCACCACCGCTGTGCTGGTCACCCACGACCAGGACGAAGCCCTGTCCATGGCCGAGCTCGTCGCGGTGCTGCGCGACGGCCGCATCGTCCAAGCCGCCGATCCGGCCACCCTCTACCAGCAACCCGTTGACGCCGAGGTGGCCCGCTTCGTCGGCGAGGCCAACCTGCTGTCCGGCCACGTGCTGGGCCGCACCGCGCGCAGCCAGCTGGGCGAGCACCCGCTGCGGTCCGATACCCCACGGTTCGACGCCCTGGACCTTCCGGCCGCGGCGCTCATCATGGTGCGACCCGAACAACTCCAGCTACGGCCGGCGGCGTCTCGCGACCACGCGGAGGCTGTCACCGGAAGGGTCCTGCGCCGTGAATACCACGGTCATGACGCCACCATCACCCTCGCCATCACGCCCACCGATGGCAACCCGGCCGGGGAGATCCATGTCCTGGCTCGGACCACTGGAAGCTACCCGTCACCCGGGAGCTTCGTCACCATCACCGTCGCCGGTCCCGTCGCCGCGCTATCACCGACAGGCGGTGCAGGGTTGACAACCGTGTCTCGTCACTGTCCGTGACGCTCCGGGTTTCGGGGTTGCAGCGCGCAGAGGTGCCGCAGGCGGCAACTTTACGGAAAACTTGCCAGCGGTGGCACCTCTGTAAAATATCCACGCACCTCTTCCCTGGGGCCTACGTGGCTCATGTGATTCTGCGACATCCCGAAGAACCCAACGCCCAGCCACGGTGCGAATGCCACTGCCCGGACAGCACCGCCCCGCTGGCCTGGCACCGCCTCGCGGCCCCCGGCGCTTATGGTGGTGGGGACGCCTCCGCCCGGAGGCCAACAGGAGAGCGCTGATGACGCAGTGGGACGGTCACGGATTGCCGCCGGTGGCCGCCGAGAGGATGCGGCGCTTCGCCAGCACTGGTCTGCGGACGTCGCTGCTGACGGTGCCTGGCGCTGTCGGGGCGCAGTCGGTGGGCTTCGACCCGGTCGGTGAGGTGATGGGCTGCATAGTCCAGCACATCGGGTGGAGCGGCTTCGGCGGCTGCGGCTACTTCGGTGGTGTCGGGATGCTGGGTGGTTTCAGTGGCTTCGGGCTCGGCGGCGGGACCGTCACGTCGTCGGCACGGGCCGGGTTCGTCGGGTTCGGACCTTATGTTGACGCGCTGTACCGCGGTTATGGCACCGCGCTGGCGCGGATGACCGAAGAGGCCGCCGCGATGGGCGCCGATGGCGTCGTCGGAGTACGGCTTTCGGTATCGGATCTCGGCAACGACAACCGTGAGTTCGTCGCGTTGGGTTCCGCGGTCCGATCGCGGTCCCGGCACCGTCCGGCACGCGTGTTCAGCACTGAACTGGCTGGCCAGGACGTCGCCAAGCTGCTACAGGCGGGCTGGGTGCCGTGCGCAATCGCCTACGGGATCTCGGTGGCGATTCGCCATGACGACTGGCGCACGCAGCGGCAGTCCACCTGGGGCGCCGGGAACACCGAGGTGTCCGGCTACACCGAACTGGTCGCGCACGTGCGCGCCGACGCTCGGTACCGCTTCGACCAGCAGGCCCGGGCGACGGGAGCCGAGGGAGCGATCGTGTCGTCGATGGGCCTGCAGATCCGGGCGATCGAGCCGGCGGAGAACCACCGTGACCACGTTGCCGAGTCGACGGTGTTCGGCACCTCGCTGGCGAGCTTTCATCGAGGGCCGACCGCCCCGACCCGATCGTTGACCATCCTGCCGCTGCGATAGCTGCTGGCAAAGAATCAGGAGTGAGTGATGACCGCCGATCCCACCGCGTTGGGCATCCCCGAGGACGCGATGCGCCGGCTCGCCGAGATGCGACCAGGGCAGAGCACCAGCCTGTTCACCTCGGACCTGTCGGTGAACGAGTTCCTGCTGGTTCGCGAGGCCGGGTTCCGTCCCCTCGGGCTGGTGCTGGGAACCAGCATCTACCACGTCGGGTTCCAGATGGGTCGGTGGAACAGCAACCAGGAACTGACCGTGCTGTCCCAGGCGATGTACCACGCCCGCGAGCTGGCCATGACGCGGATGGAGGCCGAGGCCGATCAGCTGGGCGCTGACGGCATAGTCGGGGTCCGGCTGGAGATCGAGTTCAAGGAGTTCGGCTCGGACATCGCCGAGTTCATCGCTGTCGGTACCGCCGTGGCTGCCGATCAGCAGCAGGCCCCGGATGGGCACGTCTGGCGCAACAACAAAGACCAGCCGTTCACGTCCGACCTGTCTGGTCAGGACTTCTGGACGCTGATCCAGGCCGGCTATGCCCCGCTGGGCATGGTGATGGGTTCCTGCGTCTACCACATCGCGCACCAGCGGTTCTGGCAGGCGATCGGCAACGTCGGTCAGAATGTGGAGCTGCCGCAGTTCACCGAGGCGCTCTACGACGCCAGGGAGCTTGCGATGAGCCGGATGCAGGCCGAAGCCGAACAGCTGGCGGCCGAGGGGATCGTGGGCGTGCAGTTGCTGTCGCTCGGCCATCGTTGGGGTGGGCACACCACCGAGTTCTTCGCGATCGGCACCGCGGTGCGACCGCTGCGCGCCGACCACGTGATCGCCAAACCGCAGCTCGTCCTTCCGCTGACCGACTCATGACCGGTGGATCGTCATGACGATGGAACCGAGCGGCTTGGGACCGATGGGCGACGTCCAGCTGCTGGCGGCGATGCTGCGCGCCGACCAGGCTGAGGTCGCCTCCTACGCCCGGGTGTTGAGCGGGGCGCTGGCTGCGGCGCTGCCCCCGGGCATGGTAGAGCTCGGCTATCACCGCACTGTCGGTGATCGGTTAGCGGGCCGGCCAGGTCGCCCGATTCGCGTCGTGGTGCACGGCGAGAACCGCGATCTTGAGCTGCGGGAAGGCCGCGGCGGTCAGGTTGAGGCTCAGTTGCACCAAGTGGTGCGCGGAGTGGTGATCAGCCGCCGCAGCATCAGCGTGGATGAATGGCTCCAGGCGCTGGCTGAAGACATTACTCGGGCAGCCGCTCGTGACACCGCCGCGCGGGCGGCGCTGGAGCGGCTGCTCCGGTCCTAGCGCTCGGGTTATTCGGGTGTTGCGTGTTTTGCGCTGTCGTGTTCGCCAGCGGTAGCTCTGTCGTGTGAACCAGCCAGGCTTTCTGGCGTGACGTTCGCCGCGTCAATCTCGCTTGCCAGGGATGGGTTCGCGGATTTGATGGACTGGAGCGCTTCGGTCATCTCGCTCGAACTGGCACTCGCAGTGCCACTCGGGGCGGAGACGTCCTCCTGGTCATTATCGATCATGACTCAATCGTAACCGCTCTTGCGGTGCAGCGCAGAAGAACCCCGATGATCGTGCCGGAGCGTGCCGAGACGATGACTGTGTGTAATATTGCGTGCTAGCGGGTACACCCCCGAACGGCAGATTGAGAACTCACTTTTGACGACCGGGAATGGTGGCCGTAGTGCACGATCAGGACAATGCGGGGCGGCGCAACGGTAGCTTTGGTTCTGGGCCGAGGTCAGGCCATCACCCGCTGGTCGCTCAACCACATACCGAGGGAGAAGGTCCAGTAGCGGCCGCTGAAGCGGTCGCCGCCCAGATCAGCACCGGCCAGCATGCCCTGGGTCGGCCCGGCAAACCGCTCGACCGCCGATCACCGTTCATCATCGGGATGAGCGCCGCCGCGGGAGTCGCGGTGACAATCGGCGTGGTCGAAATGATCGTCACGGTTCGCGACGTGTTGCTGCTGATCGGGGTGGCGCTATTCGTGGCGATCGGCCTGGAACCTGCGGTGTCCGTGCTGGCCCGACACAAGTTCCCGCGCTGGGCGGCGGTGGTTACCGTGCTGGTGTCGGCACTGGCGGTAGTGGGTGGGTTTCTGGCCGCGGCGATCCCACCGCTGGCGCGCCAAGCCAGCCAATTCGTCACCCAAGCCCCGCACATGGCGTCGCGGCTGCAGAATCACAATTCGCTGCTGGGTCAGCTCAACGACCGCTTCCATTTACAGCAACGCCTGCAACAGACGATCAGTGGGGACGCCTCAAGTTTGTTCAACGGTCTGCTCGGCGCCGGCCAGGTGGTGTTCAGCGCACTGGCCAGCACGTTGATCGTGGTAGTGCTCATCGTCTACTTCGTCGTCGACCTGCCCAGGATCCGCGCGACGCTCTACCGCATGGTGCCGCACTCCCGCCGGCCGCGAGCGATCCTGCTTGGCGATGAGATCTTCGCCAAGGTTGGTGGTTACGTGCTGGGCAACCTGTTGATCTCGCTGATCGCCGGCGCCCTCACCTTCATCTTCCTGGCCATCGTGGGGGTTCCCTACGCCCTGCTGTTGAGTATTTTTGTGGCGATTTTGGACCTGGTCCCGGTGATCGGCTCCACTGCTGCCGGCGTGGTGGTATGCCTGGTGGCGCTGAGCGTGTCGCTGCCCGTCTGTCTGGGAACCATCGGATTTTTCGTGGTCTACCGACTGGTCGAGGACTACCTACTGGTTCCCAGAATCATCGGCCGTGCAGTCAAGGTGCCAGCGCTGGTGACCGTGGTGGCCGTCCTGGTCGGTGGCGCCCTATTGGGAATCGTCGGTGCCCTGGTCGCCATCCCCGCTGCCGCGGCCGTGCTCCTGTTGACCCGCGAAGTGCTCTTTCCCCGTCTCGACCACGCCTGAGACGAAAAATCGGCACTTTCCCGCGGGCGGACGCGAGTGTCAGTAGTAATGCCGCCGGCCACCGACCGCGCGTCCGGCCATACCGAGCACCAACAGGATCACACCCACCACGATCAAGACGATCCCCAGGTACGACAGAATGGGAATGGGAATCAGCCACCCGAACACCACGACCAAGATAATTCCGAGAACGATCACAATGCCTCCCGCGAGCTCGGTCCGAACACCTCACAATGATCTTACATCACGGTCACCCGATTTGTCCTACCTCAGATGGACTAACCAGACCTTCCGCCGACCACTCGCACCGTGCGCGGGCCGGTGCCAGGGTGTGGTGCGCCGAACGCTGCGGCTGGCGTTGCCAGCGCAGACGACACGACTGGGCACGCTGAGCTGCCGATGAGGCTCGGTATCGCGGCGCTAACTCAGGTTTCATTCGACGTTTGCTACCGAGACATCTTTCGACTGGTCACCGTTACCTCCAAGTCGCCCGTTAGTGGACTGCACGCGGCACCATTGTGATGTGGGGATAGTCGTCGACTGCCAGCAGGCAGGCGGAGGAGGAAAAAATGACCGACCGGGAACTCCGCGCAACAATCCGGCAGCGATTCACCGCGCTTCGAGCCGAAGTGCAGCAACGCCGTACTGAGCTGGTTACCGAAACCGAAGCTCAGCTGTTCGAACGGTACCGGGTTGAAAACGAGCGGGCCGACGAGCTGGACCGCGGGCTTAAGGAAATCACCGATGAGGCCAACCGGAAAGCCGTGGCGCTGCTCCGTGAGTTCGAGGATCTCGCTGACGGCGGTCGGTGGAAAGGTGGGCGCCAGGCGATGTTCGAAGTTCCTCGCATCCACCGCTCCAACGCCGACCGCACCCGGCTGCACCGGGCCCTGATGGCCGAGATCGAGAACCAGACCCAGCAGGCGCTGCGGGTACTGGACCGGCAGCAGACGACGTTGCTCCGCGCCCCCGACCGCGCCCGGACGTGCCTGGCCAGGGGGATCCCCGCGATCGTCGCCGACCTCATCACGCCGGCCCGGCTGCGGGACGTCGAAGCCCGGCTGAACGCCGCCGCGATGACCTGACCGACCGCGCCAGGCAATCTCGACCGTAGCCGATTCGGCGTGTCGGGTTCTGCGGTATAACACCGCGGATGAGCAATCCGAGTCCCGAGCCGAACGGCGTGGATCTGCGACCGCTTCCCGGCAGCGCGCCGCGATCGGTGCCGCGCGCGATCCAGGCATCCGGTCCCGTCCCGGCGGACACCACAATCGAGATCACCCTGGTGTTGCGCCGCCGGGGCGAGTTGCGAGATCCCGCTGCCGCCGCACCGATCTCCGCCGTGACGCTAGCCGCCGACTACGGTGCCGACCCCGCCGACGTCGACCTCGTCACGGCGACCGTCACCGCTCTCGGGGCACGCGTGCTGTCGGTGCACGCCGCTGCCCGGTTGGTGCGCATCGAGGGCACCGCGGCGGTCTTGAGCCGGATGTTCGGAACGTCGCTGGAGCTGGTCACCAGCCACGACCCGGCTGCAGGCGTGGTCACCCACCGGGTGCGGACCAGCCCGCTGAGCGTTCCGGCCGTTCTGGACGGGATTGTGACCGCGGTGCTCGGGCTCGACAACCGCCCGCAGGCACGCCCACGGTTTCGCGTCGTGCGGCCGCAGGCGGTGTCGATCAGCTACACCCCTGTGCAGCTCGGCCGGATCTACCGGTTTCCCCCAGGTACCGACGGCGCCGGCCACACGATTGCCATCATCGAGTTGGGCGGCGGGTTCACCCAGGCTGATCTCGATACCTACTTCGCCGGGCTGGACATCAGTGCGCCGGTGGTGACCGCGGTAGGTGTCGACGGCGGCGCGAACTCTCCCGAGCGCGATCCCAACGGCGCCGACGGCGAGGTGCTGCTCGACATCGAGGTTGCCAGAGCGCTCGCCCCCGCCGCCGCCATCGTCGTCTACTTCGCCCCCAACACCGACGCTGGATTCGTCGACGCGGTGTCAGCCGCCGCGCACGCCACACCGACCCCCACCGCGATCAGCATCAGTTGGGGGCAAAGCGAAGACGCCTGGACCGGGCAAGCCCGCACTGCCTTCGACCAGGCGCTCGTCGACGCGGCGCTGCTCGGCGTGACGGTGACCGTGGCCGCCGGCGACGACGGGAGTACCGACGGCGGTAGCGACGGGCGCGTACACGTCGACTTCCCCGCGTCCAGCCCGCACGCACTGGCCTGCGGCGGCACCCGGCTGGACGCGGACCCGACGACCGGCAAGGTGCGCGCCGAGACCGTGTGGAACAACGGCGTGGGCCGCGGGGCGACTGGTGGCGGGGTCAGCGACGCGTTCGACCAGCCCGACTGGCAGGCCGGCGCCGGGGTGCCCACGCGTCACGGCAAGCCCGGCCGCGGCGTCCCGGACGTCGCCGCTGTCGCCGATCCGCAGACCGGCTACCGGGTGCGGGTCGATGGCACCGACATCGTCGTCGGCGGCACCAGCGCGGTGGCGCCACTGTGGGCGGCTTTGGCGACCCGGCTGGCCCAGGCGACGGGGCGGCCGCTCGGCCTGCTGGCGCCCGCGCTGTACCAATGCGCGCCGGCAGGTACCGCGGCAACCGGCTTTCGGGACATCACCAGCGGCAACAACGGCGCGTACTCCGCCGGGCCCGGCTGGGATCCCTGCACCGGGCTCGGCGTACCCGACGGCACTGCATTGCTCACCGCGCTCCGACAGCACCGCGCCGCAAGGCCGTGAATGAGGATCGCCAAAACTGAGCCGTCACCGTGCAGATCTGCACGATGACGGCTCAGTTTCGATGATCAAGCTGCGGGACGGCGTGTCTCCGCGCAAGCGTTAGTAGTAGTGCCGGCGACCCGCAATCGGGCGTCCGATAGCGCCGAGCAGCTCCAGGATCACTCCGACCACGATCAAGATGATCCCCAGCGTGAACAGCAGATGGATCCCGAGCAGCAAGCCAACCACCAGCAAGATAATCCCGAGAACGATCATGATGTCTCCTCCGGAGTCGTCCCCGGGGACACTACGACACAGTCACCGGGTGGGCGCGGGATAACGGTCCATAATGGACGATACCCGGACAGTAAGCGACAATCGATGAGCCGAACGGGGTAGGGCGGGTCGCCCACCCGGGCAGTGCACGGACTAAGCGACGAACTGTCCGGCTCTGCCGACAGCCCCCGGAAGCGATGTGACATGGTGGGGCGGTGGCGCTGACCGGCCTGGGATGGCGGCGGGCGGCCGTGGCGGTCGTCGGGCTCGCCGCCGCCGGGCTGGCTGTGCGGGTGCTGTTCGACAGCAGCGACGAGCTGCTCACCGCCGCTGACACGTTGACCTCGGTCCGGGTGTGGTGGGTAGTGGCCGCCGTCGGCCTTGAGGTGCTGTCCTACGCGGCGCGGGGAGCCGCGAACGCGGTGGTGCTGCGCCGCGGAGGTGCCGTGGTCGGGCCGATGACGATGGCAGCGGCCACCCTTGCCGGTGATGCCGCTGCGTACTGCCTGCCGTTCGGGTTCGCCGCCTCTGGCGTGGTGATGATCGGGGTGTTGCGCCGCCGCGAGGTCAGTGCCGCGCTAGCCGGTTGGATGTTCGCGGTCTGTTCGGTGTTCTACGTCGCTTCAATCACGGCGCTGACCCTCGTCGCGGTCCAGATCCCCGGCGGCGACAACCCGATCTCGGGCTTGCAGACGATCAGTATCGTGGTGCTGGTCGTGCTGGCCCTGGTCGGCGTTGGCTACGCGCTGCTGCGCCGCCCCGCGGTCCGGGGCCGGCTCGTTCGGGCACTGCCCAGCATCGCCTGGCCGCCGCCCGGCTGGCGCCAACGCGGATCAGAAGATCGCAGCTGGCTCGGCCGGGCATTGCTGGTGGCGCGCACCCGGACCAGGGAGTGGACCGGCCAGTTGCGTACGGTCCGGTTGAGTCCGGTCGCGGGGGTTGCAGCATTCATCCTGATGACGGTGTCCTGGCTGACCGACGTCGCCGTGCTGGCGCTGGCTTTCGTGGCATTGCACAGCGCACCGCCGTGGACCGGGTTGTTGCTGGCCTACTGCGCCGGGCAGATCGCGGCGAGTATGCCGGTGACCCCCGGCGGGATTGGGGTCGTGGAGGGCAGCATCACGCTGGCACTGGTCGCCTTCGGCGGCGCCGAGACCATCACGCTGGCCGCTGTGCTGCTCTACCGGCTGATCGCTTACTGGGGCTGCATTCCGGCGGGTGGGCTGGCCTGGCTGGCGTTGCGGGGGACGTCCCGCAGCCCTGCGAAGTTGGCCGTCACCCACCTAGACTCGGTGGCCACCGAGGTCGCTGAAGTGGAATCGACATCATGAGTATCCGCCCGTGGTGGCGCTGCGCTGCGGTGTCCAGTGTCGCTATCGCGTTGGCCCTGGCAGCGGCCTGCTCGGGACCGCGCAGCGGCGCCTCCGTCACCGGCGACGTCTCCGGCTGCGCGGCGGTGCTGCCATTAGCGCGCCACGTCGTCCACGATGCGGGCACGCTGACCAGGATCAGGCACATCAGCAAGGCTGACGCCGACGCACTCAGCCGGAAGCTGGGTGCCACGCCGCCCGCGCCGCGTCGACCGCATACCGGGCCACCGCGACCGCTGCATTCCGGCACGCCGAGCTGGCCGAAGGCCTGCCTGGTCGTCTACCACGGCGACTATCCGCCGGGAACGATCGTCGGGGCCAGCCCGCCGGCGGTTGCCGGACACTATGCCCTGATCGTGCTCCGCGTCCGGCATCCGTCAGTCGACCGGATCCTGGTCACCGACACGCTTCCCGCTGGCCTGTAACGCCTGGTTGCGCTTAGACCTCGTCTTTGGGTCGGCGGTCGACGAAGAAGCGCGGCTGTTGCTCGTCGCCGTCGCCGAGCATCTCGACGTCGAGCTGTTGTTCGTGGAGGTCGTAGACCACGCTGACGGCCAGGAACACCCGGGCGCCAACGGGGGTTTCGAGCACGGTGTCGTCCTCGGCTGGCCGGGCCGCGATGGACAGCGCCATGCCCTCTGACCGGCTGGTTTGGCTCTGCGGAACGATCCGCAGGCCAGCCCCCTTCGGCATGTTGTTCTTGGTCACCAGCGAGTTGATGGCTTCGGCAGCGGCATCGGTCACTTTCAGCATGTCGTTACCGTAAACGTCACAACCTGCCACGCGTAAGCGGGAGGTCGAGCTCAGCCCTCGGTGGGCGCCTTGTGGGCAGTCAGCGCTTCGACGGTGTGTTCCCGCACCGGGCGCAGCTCGAACTCTCCGAACTGGCCGCGACGTACCGCCACGGCACTCATCGGCAGGGGTCGGCTCTGCCGGTTGCGGGGAGTGAGGGTCATTCCGGCCCGCGGTCGGCGGTCGGAGACGGGCGTGCGCATGTGGTCCTTCTTCGTTCTGGTTGTTACGGCGGTCCGCCAGCCGGGACGGGAGCACGCACTGTGCCTGCACAGCGGAGTAATCCGCATGCTGGGGCGCTCCCCGGCGATCGACGGAAGTTCTTATTCAGACGACCAGCCAGCATGGTCCTGCCCCCGGGCTCTCGTCCGCAGTGCAGAGTACTCCACGCTGTCAACGGGGGCATACCTGCTATCGGTTGGCTCTAGAATTATGACAGCAGCGACCACGATCGGGGCATCGTCGGGGTCACCCGCAGGCCGACGAACCGTTCGCTGCCTGGCCATGGGATCATCGGGCATGGGTAGGCTCGCGACGGTAACGGTGGCAGCCGGGCACGATTCCGCCAGTGCGAGGGAGACTCCGGTGGACTTCGGCAGTAACTTCTATCGGGACGTTCGTCAGGTATGGCAGTGAGCGTCCCTCCAGCGGGTGAGACGCAAACAGGGGAGAGGCCGGCCGCCGCGACGGCGCCCCGTCGGGCGCCGCACGTGACCAAGATGTTTACCTGGGCGGGTGTTGGTTGCCTGCGGCTTGAGGGTGTTCGGGTCGTGCTCGGTGAGCGTGGCCTGCGGGCTATCGGGTCTGTGGTCAGCGCCGCGCAGGATGGCGTCGAGGCCTACACCGCTTCTTACTCGCTGACTACCGATGAGGCTGGGGTGGTTCAGCGGCTGACCGTCCGGGTCGCTCGGGCCACTGGCGAGCAACATGTCATCCTCACTCGCTCGGAGGAGGCTATCTGGCTGGTCGACCATGGCCAGGGCGCGGCGCGGACCAACTTCGGCGGTGCGCTGGACGTCGATCTGGCGTTGAGCCCATTGTTCAACGCGCTGCCGATCCGCCGGTTGGGCCTGCACCGTGACGCTGCACTGCACGACCTGCCGGTGGTGTTCGTCGCCTTGCCCAGCCTGGATGTGTGCGGGGTTTCCCAGACCTACCGCACGGCTTCGCTGGGTGATCCCGGGGTGGTCAGAATCAGCAGCGACGCGTGGGACGTGGAAATCACCGTGGACGCCGACGGCATGGTGCTGGACTACCCGGGGTTGGCGTCCCGGGTCTGAAGCGTGGTCAACCGGCGGCGATCCGGGCACCGGCAGCGAGTACCGCTTGCTCACCGCCGCGCACCGCGGCCACCTGGATTCCGGCGGGCAGTCCAGTCATCTCCGGGGCGGGCACCGACACCGCCGGCCAGCCCAGCAGGTTGAACGGCAGCGTCAGCGACAGCAGGGCGGGTACTACATCGACGCGGGCGCCGTCTGGGGCGTCCACCTGCCGGGCCCCGATCGGGGTGGCGCGCAATGGGGTGGTCGCCAGCAGCAGCACATCGACCCCTTCGGCGAGCATCCGGGCGGTGAGCGCGGCGGCGAGCCGGCGGCGGGTGCGCTGCGCGGTGATGTAGTCGGCGGCGGTGTGCGTGCCGGCGGCCTGTAGCCGCGCCGCGGTGAGGGGCTGGTAGTCGCCGGGGCGTTGCGCCAGCCAATGCCGGTGGGTGGTGTGCGCTTCCGCGCCGACGATCACCCGGTAGGTGGCGGCGAGTTCGTCGATACCGGGCAGGGATACCTCGCGGACCGTAGCCCCGGAGCAGCTCAACGTGGCGGCGGCCCGGTCTACCGCGGCGGCGATCTCCGGGTCGTGGACCCGCCAGTACGGGTTGGCCGGACGACCGACCACGGTGCCCTCGATCGGCCCCGACGGGTCGATCGCGCGTCCGGTCAGCGCGCTGAAGGCCACCGCGACGGTGTCGACGTCAGCGCCGAGCAGCCCGATGTGGTCGAGGGTTTCCGACAGCGGGAACACCCCGGTGGTGGGTAGCGCGCCGCGCGCCGGCTTAAGCCCGACCACCCCGCACAGCGCTGCCGGGGTGCGCGTCGAGCAGCCGGTATCGGTGCCCACCGCCAGCGGTACCAGTCCGGCGGCCACCGCCGCCGCTGATCCGCTGGAGGAGCCACCGGTGATCTTGCGCGGATCATGCGGGTTCCGGCACGGGCCCTCAACGGCGACGTCGCCGGTGGGGCCGTAGCCGAACTCGTGGGTATGGGTCTTGGCGACCACCACGGCGCCGGCCGCGCGCAACCGAGCCACCACTGCGGCGTCTTCACGTGCTGGGGCAGCATCGGCCAGCACCGCACTGCCGCACCGCGTGGGTACCCCTGCCACGTCGATCAGGTCTTTGACTGCCACTGGCATCCCGCTCAACGGCCCCGCCGTGGCAGCCTGCAGTGGAACCAGCTGCACGATCGCGTTGTGCGCGTCCAGACCGTCGAAGATCACGGTTTAGGTGCCTCCGGCGACACTTTTTGTCGTCTGTGGCACCGAAACCGTGATCATGAACCGAACTCGAGGCGGCAGGAGGTACCCTCCACGGCGATAACGCGGGCGCCCTGGTGGCCGAGGTCGCGTAGGCGCGCTAGCGCGTCGGGAGCGGTGAGATCAATGTGCACGGTGTCAGAGCGGGAGCTGTGCCGGTCGAAGGTCTGGCGGGCGAGGTGACCGGCCTGGATGGTGGCCGCTAACCCGCCGGTGGAGGCTAGCGAGCCGCGGGCCGCGCCCAACCGGCCCAGCGCGTCATCCACCGCCGCCAGCAGTGCGTCGCGGTTGCCCTCGCACATCGCCCGGACCAGTTCGGGCCGCGACCCGGCCACCCGGGTGCCATCGGTGAACGAAGCCGCGGCCAGTGCCGTCGCCAGTGATCCGCCGCCGGCGCCGACCGAGGCGAGCACCGCGGCCAGCAGGTGCGGCAGGTGCGAGACTCGGGCTACCGCGGCGTCGTGGTCCGCGGCGCCGGCCGGCACCACGTGCGCCCCGCACTCCAGCGCCAACCCGGCGACCTGGGCCCACACCACCGGGTCGGCGCCGTCGTCGCTACCGACCACCCAGGGAGCCCCGGTGAACAGCGTCGCCGATCCGGCTGCCCAGCCCGAGGCCGACGTCCCCGCCATCGGGTGCCCGCCGACGTAGCGGGCCGCCGGCGTGTGCCGGGCCACCGCCGCCGCGACTGGTTGTTTGACGCTCACCACGTCGGTCAGGCGGCAGTACGGGGCGTGCCGCGCCACCATCGGCAACACATCGACCACCGCGGGCAGCGGTACCGCGAGCACCACCAGCGCATCATCGTCGGCCAGCGCGTCCTCGATCGAGGAGGTGGCGTCGAAGCCAGCCTCCCGAACCGCGGTGACGACAGCAGCCGACCTCGCCATCCCCCGGACCTTCCACCCGGCTTCGGCAGCCGCGCGCAGCAGCGATCCACCGATCAGGCCCAATCCGATGACGCGCAGGGTGCGTTCGCTCATGAGGTCAGTGTCTCCAGTGCGAAGCCGGCGTAGAGCGCGACCCCGTGCACCATCGCAGCCTCGTCGAACACCGCCCGGTTGGAATGGTTCGCCGGAGCCGCGTCCGGCTCATGACCCGGCGGGCAGGCCCCGAGGAAAGCCATCGCGCCGGGGACCCTCGCCAGTACGTAGGAGAAGTCCTCGGCGCCCATCAGTGGGTCCGGCATGGGCTCGGCGTGGTCTTTGCCGAGCACCGAGCGGGCGAGGTCGATCACCTGTGGGGTCACCTCGTCGTCGTTGACGGTCACCGGGTAGCCGTGCTCAATGATCACGGTGGCGGCGCAGCCGTGCGCTGCCGCGACATGTTCGCACACCCGGCGCACCTCCGCATGCAACTTGATCCGGGTGTACTCGGACAGCGCTCGGATCGTGCCCTCCAGCTCCGCGGTCTCCGGGATGATGTTGGAACTGGTGCCTGCGGAGATCCGGGTGACGGTGAGCACCGCCGGGTCGAAGACGCTCAACGTTCGAGTGATCATGGTTTGCAGCGCTCCGACCATCGCGGCGGCGGCCGGCACCGGATCCACCGCGTTGCACGGCGCGCTGGCATGCCCCCCTTGGCCGGTGACGGTCACCCGGAGCACGTCCGACGACGCCATGATGGCGCCGGGTCTGGTCTGCACCAGCCCGCTGTCCAAGGTGGACGTGATGTGCAGGGCCAGTGCCCGTTCCGGGGTTCCGGCGATGTCCAGCAGCCCCTCGTCGAGCATGTGCCGCGCCCCGTGGAAACCCTCCTCGCCGGGCTGGAACATCAGCAGCACCCGGCCGGCCAGCTCGTCGCGCTGCTCGGCGATCAGTCGCGCGGCCGACGCCAGCATCGCGACGTGCGTGTCGTGCCCGCAGGCGTGCATCGAGCCGGGTAGTTCGGAGCTGAAGGGCACTCCCGACAGCTCAGTGATCGGTAACGCGTCCATGTCGGCCCGCAACAGCACGGTCGGCCCCGGCCGCGTCCCCTCGATTACTCCGACCACTGAACTGGCGCCCCGCCCGGTGTGTACTTGCACGGGGAGATCGGCCAACGCCCCGAGGACAGCCGACTGGGTCTCGGGCAGGTGTAGGCCCTGCTCCGGGCGCCGGTGCAAGCTGCGGCGCAGTGCGATCGTGTGCGGCTGCAGCGCTGCGGCGGCGCTCACCAGGTTGCTCGCGCGCCGACTATGACGGGCCTCAGGCGTGCTCACAACCGCTCATCTTCGCATGTCATCGGGCAAATGTGGGCCCGAATCGGTGATCGCATTTCCGTGCGGAGTCAGGGGGCGCATACTTGTGCCATGTCCGTCACTGGCTTTGCCATCGCTGTGGTTCGCGAGGACGGGCGCTGGCACTGTACGAAACTGGATGCTGCGGCCCTGAAGGACCTCGACGCGGCCATCACTGAGCTGCGCGGGCAACGCTCCACCGGTGCTGTCTTCGGTCTGCTCGATGTTGACGACGAGTTCTTCATCGTGGTGCGCCCGGTACCCGGCGGCGTGTCATTGCTGCTGTCCGACGCCGTCGCCGCGCTGGACTACGACGTTGCCGCCGACGTGCTGGACCTGCTGCGCGTCGATGTCCCCGAAGAGGACGCCGCGGATTCCGACGAGGTGTGGCCGGAGGGCGACCTCGGGCTGCTCGCCGACCTGGGATTGCCCGCCGAGGAGATGCAGGTGATCATCGATGAGGTGGACCTGTACCCGGACGAGCAGCTCGACATGATCGCCCAGCGGTGCGGGTTCCAATCACAGCTCTCGGAGCTGCTGGAGAAGCAACCGGGATGATCGCGCCGACCGGTGCCGACGTGGCGCTGGTGCGGCGCGCTCTGGAGGTGGCTGGCGGCGCAGTGCGTGCTGGGGACGTGCCGATCGGGGCGGTGCTGGTGGACGCCGACGGCGTTGAGCTGGCCGCTGCCTGCAACGCTCGTGAGGCTACCGGCGACCCGACCGCACACGCCGAACTGCTGGTTCTGCGCGCCGGGGCTTCCCGGCTGTGCGAAGCCGGGCGCGGTGACGGCTGGCGGCTGACCGGCTGCACCCTGGCGGTGACGGTGGAGCCGTGCACGATGTGCGCGGGCGCGCTGGTCGCGGCCCGGGTGGACCGCCTGGTCTTCGGTGCCTGGGAGCCCAAGACCGGAGCGGTCGGCTCGCTGTGGGACGTCGTCCGAGACCGCCGGTTGCCCCACCGGCCGCAGGTCCTCGGGGGTGTCCTGGAGGCCGAGTGCGCGGCCCTGCTCACCGGGTTCTTCGCCGACCACCGCACGAGGATCGCGCCGGTACGTCCGGTATTGTGACCGGCGGTAGCGTGTCCGAGCGGCCGAAGGAGCGCGCCTCGAAAGCGCGTGAGGGTTCACGCCCTCCGTGGGTTCAAATCCCACCGCTACCGCCAACTACCAGGGCAAACGCCGACTGACCCGAGGGCACGCCGACCCTGCGTTTACCTCCGTCTCAGTTGACCCAAACGGCAGCAGCCCTATGGCCCTGTCTCCCATGCGCCTCCCAGCGGGGATGAGACTGTCGCCACTCTTCAGGCTCAGGTCGCGGCTCCCATGGCTGAGAGCTGACTCAATAAGGTCCTGCGCGGGATGAAGATTAACCCGGGCGCTGCGATCGTTGCTGGCGGTGGCCAGCCGGGTGCCATCGGGGCTGAACTCCACCGCCGCAACCACGCCCCCGTCTGGCGTGGTCCACCATGGGCAGCGGCATTGGTCTTGGTGGATCACTCATTCTTAAGACATCAAGAGGGGTCGGTATGCGGCGATTCGGGTTCTTGATTGTTGTGTCCCTGCTCGTTGGCTGTAGTTCATCTCCCGCCGGCACGCCCACGACAGCCGCTGCCGCCGGTGGCGCTTCCCCCTTCGATCCGCTGCCGTCTGGAATCTCTGTCAAGGACGCATACACCTCGGTGCTGGTGCAGGTGAACAACCCGGCAACGTTTCCCGTTGCTGGTACCGACGGCAAGTTCCACGTTGCTTACAACCTCCTGCTGCAGAACGCTTCTCAGGTCCCGGCGACCATCCGCAAGCTCGAGGTCGTTGATGCGACCAGTACCAGTAAGGTTTTCGCTACATTCAGCGGCAAGCAACTCGTGGACCCTGCGTGCAACTTCGGTGATTGCAACCGTCTCCAGGCTCTTCCCGCCACGCCGGTAAAGGACACGGTGGTCCCGCCCCAGCAGGCGCGGGTCCTGTTCGTCGACTACTCCTTCGGCTCTCCTGGGGACGCGCCGAAGTATGTGATGCACCACCTGTACTTCGACGGGGCCGCCAGCCCGGTGACGACGACCCCGGTTCCGGTGGATTACACCGTGACGCCCTACAGCGTCTCGACGAGCGGGCCGGCCATCATCGGTCCGCCCCTGAAGGGTAAGAACTGGGTCGCGCTCAACGGGTGCTGTGAACCGGGCTGGCCCCATCGCAGCTCGCCACTGCCTCTCAACGGCAACCTTGTCGGCGGCCAGCTGTTCGCCATTGACTGGAAGCAGACCAACGACCAGGGCGCCTTCTACACAGGGGACAAGACTAAGAATGAGAGCTATGCGGACTACGGATCGGAGATCCTTGCGGTCGCTGACGGCACGGTGACCGGCATCCTGGATGGGCAGGACGCCAACGCCCCAGGGGTGCTACCGGCCGAGGATCCTGTGCTCGGGCCGAAGTTGACCGTGGAGAACGTGGATGGCAACCACATCGTGATCGATATTGGCAACAGCGTTTACGCCTTCTACGCGCATCTGATCAAGGGCAGCCTGCTGGTCAAAGTGGGTGACAAGGTCACCAAGGGCCAGGTGATCGCGAAGTTGGGCAATACCGGCAATGCGAGCGCGTCACATCTGCATTTTCAGGTCATGAACGGTCCATCGGCTATTGCCAGCCCCGGAATCCCGTATGTGATCGACTCGTTTGAATATCAGGGTCAGGTTGCCCCTCAAAGTATCTATGAAGCCGACGACTACCTCACCGGGAATTTCATCGGTCCAAACCATCGCCCAACGCCCGAAACCCGCACCAACCAGCTGCCCATGGCTTGGGCGATCATCAACTTCCCAGGGTGAGGACCTTCGGTCAGGTTGACCACGGCTCATTAGCCTCCGGGGCGAACCACGCAGCAAAGCTCGATCTTGGTGTTGGCACGCGGGCACGGCGACGACGCATCGCCTCAGCCTGCCGGGATCTCGTCGTCCAGCGATGCAACTGACCCCTAGCCGACACCCAACCCGGCTCCGCTGCGCTCGGCCGGGTATTCAAGCCCACTCCCTCACCTTCGGATTTTCGAAATCACGAGCGGCGCATTCGGCCGCTGCGCTTGCTCACCGGACCGGGCCGGGTCCTCGCTGCCTGCGCCCGGCGACGGCGCACATCAAGGGCCCGGGCGACCGAGAACGCAACACCTCAGACCATCGGGCTTCGTGCACTTCGATAGGCTGCCGCCGTGCGTCCAGGCCACCTTCGTCTGTCCTCTACGAGGCAGCTACCTGACATGCCGTTGACCACCGAGTGACATCCCTCCTTAAGGACCTCGACATCAACAGTTCACGGGGCGCCCACACAATGCCCGCAATGCATTGTGGTCATGATAGCAAGAATGGCCGCCCCCTACTCACTATCCAGCAACGGAGTTACCAATGCCTGTGACCACGAATATAGACCCGTCGATAGCTTCGCTGCTAATCGACGCAAGTATCGAATCATACTACGCGCTCGACCCGCATGCTCCGGCCAAGTGCAATTGTGATCCGAAGAAGGTCGCCCCACCCATCGGCTACGATTTGGTAGATTGCTGGACCGGGTATGACGCGGTTTTCGGCCCATTCAGCCAGGTTGAGTGTTTTGGCGTGGTCTTTCGCTCGCAGGCAGCGCCGTACACCTACATCTTTGCTTTCCGTGGCACCTATTCCTGGCGCGACGCCTTGGAGGACCTGCAGTTCTGGGAACTGGATTCCTTCGTGCCCTTTCAGCAGACTTCCCCGTCTCCGCAGGCCAAGGTCGCCTGCGGCTTCTGGGGTATCTATAGCACAGCCGTAGCCGGCACGCCATCCATGCAGGAGCAACTTTTCGCTCTTCTCGACAAATACCACGCATCCGCGCAGCCGATCCACCGGCTCCTCATCACCGGCCACAGCCTCGGCGCTGCACTGTGCGAGTTGTTCACCCTTGACCTGGCGCTGTCGAACTACCGGGACATCGCGTACTCCAATTACAATTACGCCGGCCCTCAGGTAGGCAACCCGGCGTTCGCCGAGCTGTACGACTCCCAGCCCCGGGAGATGGACCCAGCGACGAAGACGCTGCGCATCCAGAACACCTACGACGAGATCCCCTGCACGCCACCCGACATACCGGAGTTGCCCGTCTACCAGCACGTGGGCGTCGCGTACCTGATCGCCTTCTACTACAAGGTCTGGGAGGACCCGTTGGCCCTCTACTACGCCCATCAGGCGCTGAACTACCAAGCGGTGCTGGCCTGTGCCTTTGCCAGTTCGGGCGGCGTGTGTATCAACGACAACCTTTACGTGTGCAGTGACAAAGAGACCCTTGTATCACTGCAGCCCGACTCCTCGACACTGTGCTCGTGGCTTCTTCAGGCGCATACTCCTAGCTTCCCTGGGGCATACCCGGCTCAGCCGGGCAGTGAATCTTTTGCGGTGGCGCCGAGCTCAGGGCCTTGAGCGGCACTATTGCGTTGTTGCGTAATGGCAGAGTTCGGCGCTGCAGGTTCGGTCGTCTTCGGATTTGATGCCCTATGTGCATTGCGTATCACGCATTTAAACTGCTCTTGGCTTGTTCGATGGCGCGAGCGAAGACAGGCAACGACCTTTCGACCATCTCGTCGGTCGCGGTCAGACAAATTCGGAAATAGCCCATCACCCAAACGGGGCGGCCATATCGTCCGGCTGTCTCAGCAAGTGCCTCCGCTAGACGCCGAAGGGTGGCCGCCGGATAAATCCGCCCGGTGGGATTGTGCGGGGTGTTGACGATGATGGCTCGGGTCCGTGGTCCCAGCGCCGCGATGATGGCGTCGACGTCCAGGTCGAAGGCCGGAGGTTCGAGCCTGACACGGACCGGCGTGGCGCCGCTGGCGAGAATCATTGCCTCATAGAAGAACCACGGCGGGCTCAAGAACACGACCTCGTCTCCAGGATCGACCACCGTGCTCAGTGCCAGTGCAATGGCCCCGCCAGCACCGCGGGTGAGGAACACGTTCTCGGCAGCAAAGCCGACGCCCAGCCCGGCGGTCAGTGCCGCTGCCATTGCCTGGCGTGCGGGTTCGTGCGAGAAACGATAGGCGAACGAGTCGGCCGAGGTGGGTACGCTGCAGCGCTGCAGCGCCTCTACGAAGCCAGGTGGGGCGGCTCCTGCGGGTCGCCGGTCATGAAGTCGGCAATCATTGGCTGCCCATCCCTAAACGGGGATTGCATCACCGTCTCGAGGAAGGGACGCAGCGCGCGCTGCACCGCCGGGATTTTCCTGGCGATCATCTGCTCGACCATTTTTGACCAACCCTTTCGGTGCATGTGTCAGTGGGCCACCACCGGCCTGGGCCTGCCGCCGTCACTGTTGCTGCGGCGGTGTTCGGCCCCGGCCATCTCGGCGAGTTTGACCCCGTATCTGCCCTTCGAGCTGGCCGAGGACGCCTTGCGACCAGGCATGTTTACGTTGCGCGGTGGCCGTGCAGGTAGACGGCTGCCGGGCTTCGCAGGGCGGTGATATCAGTCAACGGATCGCCGTCGATGAGGAGCAGATCGGCATCGAAGTCCGCCGCTATATGACCCTTTCGACCAGCGATGCCGCACGCTTTGGCTGCGAGTGAGGTAGCCGACGCGAGGGCATCGGCGGTGCACAAGCCACCCGCAACGAGATCGATCACCGCTTCGGGCAGCCAGCCGTGTCGCCTGCTCGGGTTGATCCCACCGTCCGAGCCGGACACCAGGTACACCCCGGCCCGGTGCAATTCGCCAACGGTCTGCACCCGCGCCTGGTAGGTCAGCCCGGTCTTGCGCAGGAACTCCAGAGAAGCAGGCTCAAGGACGACATCCCATGCTTTGCCCAGCGTGGGGCAGACCGGGATGCCAGACTCGACCAGGGACGCGACGACGGTGTCCGGTACCTCGATCCCGGTTTCGGTGGCGAACGTGCCGTGCTCGATGGCGTCCACACCGGCGGCGATCGCATCCCGGATCGCCGTCAGAGGATGCGCGTGGGCGGTGACGGACAACCCCGCACTGTGTGCTTCGTCAACGACCGCACGCAGCTCCGCGACGGTGAACTGGGGGACGAACGAATCGGTGCCCGGCGTGCTGACGCCACCACTGGCCATGATCTTCACGATGTCCACACCCCGCTCGGCGCGGTACTGCACCGCACGGCACAACTCATCGACGCCACGGGCCTGGCCACCCATGTTCCAGCAATGCCCACCCGGGCTCGTGATCGGTGGCCCCGAGGCCAGCACCGTCGGCATGGCCGTGTTGCCCCTGTTGCGGTCGCGCCAGTTGATCACCGCCCAGCGTCGGTCGCCGAGGTCACGCACGGTCGTCACACCGGAAGCGAGGTGGGCACGCAGCGAATCTTCGACGACCCGAGTCATCTCATCATCGCTATAGGTGGGCAGGCGGTCGAGCGCGCCGTGGCCACCATCGCCGCAGAGATGCACATGCGTATCGATCAATCCGGGCAGCAGCGTCGCGTCCGGGAAATCGACCACCTCGCACCCGTCGGGCAGGGGCATCCCGGATGGTTGAACGCCGGCAATACGACTGCCCTCGAGCAGCACCGTCTCAGCGCGGGGCACGATCCGCTCACCGTCGAACACCCGCCGTGCCCTTATCGCTATCAACCGCCGCCTCGCTCACACGCCTGTCGAACCACAATCCGAGCCACGCCATCATCTAACTGTGCCCGGCAACGGAGTTGAGCACCATTTCCTGGTCGACCGTGCTTGGTTGTGATCAGTTGTGACACGAGGAGGGCGTCATGTTCTACGTCTTTGGTTTCGAGCGAGTCGGCGTGGTGATGGGTGACTTGTTCTTCGTCGACCCCGATCCGTTGCCGGGTCAGGAGGGTGCCGAGCGTGGTGTCCGCCTTGAGGTGCGGCTAGTCGAACCGGGGCAGCTGAAGGGTTCGATCTATTCGGCTCGGCCGATCGTGGTCGACCGGCCCGTGTGGCGGGTCGACCTCTTAGAGGCGGTGGCGAGTCCCCTTGGCAGCTTGGATCGCGCGCACCATCACCCGGCCTTCCAGGGATGGGAACCGTGCCCCCGTTGCTTCGTCGAGGGGCTGGCAACCCGACCGCTTGACTGGGTGGGTGCCCGGCTGTCGGATCTCGACACCCTCCTTGAACAGGCTGAGATGGCAACGGTCGATGTCGGCACCGGCGACGCCG
>JAICHZ010000016.1 GCA_025924655.1 Pseudonocardiaceae bacterium
CTGGTCGACATTCCGCGCTACGCCGCCATGGAGACTGCCTTCGACCGGATAGGTCCGATGGGCCGGGCGGGAATGTGCTCCACCGCCGCGGTGCAGGTGTGCCTGGACGCGGGCACTGCCCCCGAGGTGGCGCTGCGCTGGGCCGCACTACACGATCTCGGGCCCGTGCTGCTGGCGGCCTTCGCCAACTCCCCCTGGCTCGGTGGTCGCCGCACCGGGTGGGCATCGTCCCGGATGCAGGCATGGTTCGCGCTCGATCCAGCTCGCACTCAGCCCAGCCGGGTGCCGTGGGGCCTGACTGTGGGGTGGGACCCCGCGGTGGATTGGGCCCGCCGCGCGCTGGACACCCCGGTGCTGTGCCAGCGCCGTCCCTGGGGAAGTTGGCACGTGCCAATCGGGATCACCTTCGCCGACTGGCTGTCCGGGGCGCTACCCGGGCGCCCCAGCACCGCTGACCTGGACTACCACCTGACCACGTTGTTCCCGCCGGTCCGTCCGCAGGGCCACCTTGAGGTCCGCTACCTCGACACCCAGCCAACGGGGCAGTGGCTGGTGCCGGTGGCGGTCATCGCCGCCCTCCTTTCCGATCCTGCGGTCACCGCGGCCGCCCGGGATGCCTGCGCGCCCACTGTCGGGCGGTGGTTACCGGCTGCCCGACGTGGCCTGCGTGACGACACGCTGGCCGTGGCGGCAATCGCGGTATTCGAGTTGGCCTGCCAAGCCCTGCCCGCGCTGGACGCGCCGGCTGAAGTGCAGCTGCTCGTGGAAGAGATCACCGAGCACCGGGTCCGGCGTGGTCGCTGCCCAGCAGACGATCTCTCCAGTGCCATGGCCGGCTCGACCCGACTCCACGGAGGACATCTGCTGTGACCATGCCGATCACCGAGCAGGGCAGCGCCGCCCTGCGCGACCATCTCGCCGCTGAGTTCGCACGCACCCGGGCCCGCAGCGTCGCGTTGACCGACGCGATCGATGACGGCGAGTTGGTGTGCCAACACTCCCGCATCATGTCCCCGCTGGTCTGGGACTTCGCTCACATCGGGAACCAGGAGGAACTCTGGTTGGTTCGGGAAGTGGGTGGCCGCGACCCGGTCCGGGCCGACATCGACGAGCTCTACGACGCGTTCAAACACCCCCGGCCCAACCGGCCCGCGCTGCCGTTGCTCGACCCCACCGAGACCCGCCGGTACCTCAGCGAGGTCCGCAGCAAGGTGCTCGACGTTCTGGACCGCACCCCGCTGGAGGGACGGAGGCTCGTCGAGCACGGGTTCGCTTTCGGGATGATCGTCCAGCACGAACAGCAGCACGACGAGACGATGCTGGCCACTCACCAGCTTCGGACCGGCCCGGCTGCCTTGCACGCCCCGCCACCCCGGCCGCAGCGCTCCCGGAACCTTCCCGGCGAGGTGCTGGTGCCCGCCGGCGAGTTCACCATGGGCACGTCCACCGAGCCGTGGGCGCTGGACAATGAGCGTCCCGCGTACCGCGCCAGCACCGGTGCGTACTGGTTGGACACCGTTCCCGTGACCAATGGTCAGTACCAGCGATTCCTGGCTGATGGTGGCTACGACGACCCGCGGTGGTGGAGCGAGCAGGGTTGGACGCACCGGTGCGAGGCGGGCCTGGTCGGCCCGCAGTTCTGGTACCTCGACGGCGGGTCGTGGTGGCGCGACCGGTTCGGCGTGGCCGAGCCGGTCCCGGCCGACGAGCCCGTCGTGCACGTCTGCTTCTTCGAGGCGCAGGCCTACGCGGCCTGGGCCGGCAAGCGCCTACCCACCGAAGTGGAGTGGGAGAAGGCCGCCCGGTTCGATCCGGCCACTGGCCGGTCCCGCCGATTTCCCTGGGGAGATGAGGATCCCACCCCGGCGCACGCAAACCTGGGACAACGACATTTGCAGCCCGCTCCGGCGGGCAGCTATCTGGCAGGGGCCTCCCCGCTTGGTGTGCACCAGCTGATCGGCGACGTGTGGGAGTGGACGTCTTCGGGGTTCTCCGGATACCCGGGCTTCGCCCCGTTCCCGTACCGGGAGTATTCCGAGGTGTTCTTCGGCGGGGACTACCGAATGCTGCGCGGAGGCTCTTTCGGCACCGATGCAGCGGCCTGCCGGGGGACCTTCCGCAACTGGGACCACCCGGTGCGCCGGCAGATCTTCACCGGTTTCCGTTGTGCCCGCGACGCCGGCCCGGGGGAACTGACCTGACGTGTGTCGACACCTGGCCTACCTCGGGCCGCCGCGCGACCTCGCCACGCTGCTGCTGGCCCCGCCGCACTCGCTACTGCGGCAGAGCTACGCGCCGGTCGACATGCGTGGCGGCGGCACGATCAATGCCGACGGGTTCGGCGCAGGCTGGTACCCCGACGGCGCCATCACGCCGATCCGGTACCGGCGGGCTGTACCGTTTTGGACCGACGCGACGTTCGCCGCGCTGGCCACCGAGGTGCGCAGCGGTGCGGTGCTCGCCGCGGTGCGCTCGGCCACTGTGGGGATGCCCATAGTGGACACCGCCTGCGCCCCCTTCAGCTCTGGCCGGTGGCTGTTCAGCCACAACGGGAGGATCGCAGGGTGGCCGGACAGCGTGGCAACACTGGCCCGCCGTCTACCGGTGACCGACCTGCTCACTCTCGACGCACCCACGGACGCCGCGCTGCTGTGGGCCCTGGTCCGCAGCCGACTGACGGCCGGTGAATCGTTGGGCCACGCGATAAGCACTGTTGCTGCCCAAGTGCTTGGCTGCGCCCCGAGTTCCCGGCTGAACCTGCTGATCACCGACGGCGTCACGCTCGCCGCGACTACGGTGCACCACGCGCTGGCGGTGCGAGTCGGCGACGGGGGAGTGCTGGTCTGCTCCGAGCCGACCGACGACTCCTCTGGCTGGGAACCGGTCGCGGACCGTCAGCTGCTGACCGCGACATCGTCCGCTGTGGATGTCATGCCGATCCCTGCGATTCCTACTGCCGGTATGGCCCATGCCGACCCGACCGTTACCGAGGAGCCATGACCTCACCCGTGCTCGAGATCCACCTGTCCGACTCCGACGCCTCTGACGCGCTGCGTCACGATGTGCAGGTCGGGCTGTCGGCCGATCCCAAATGGTTGCCGCCCAAGTGGTTTTACGACGCCCGCGGCAGCGAGCTGTTCGAACAGATCACCGAGTTGCCCGAGTACTACCCGACCCGGACCGAACGGGAGCTGCTGCGCCGCAGTGTGGGGCAGATCGCGGCGCGGGCAGCCGTGGACACCCTTGTCGAGCTCGGTTCGGGCTCCTCGGAGAAGACCCGGTTACTCCTCGACGCACTTGCCGCGACCGGGTCGCTGCAGCGTTACGTGCCGTTGGACGTGTCGGAGTCGGCATTGCGCGGCGCGATGGCGGCGGTGGCCCGGGAATATCCGGCGCTTGCGGTGCATGGGGTGGTCGGCGACTTCACCGAGCACCTGGAGCTGCTACCGGCCGGTCAGGGTGGGCGGCGGCTGGTCGCTTTCCTCGGCGGCACGATCGGCAATCTGCTGCCGGTCGAGCGGGCCGGCTTCTTCGCTGCACTACGGGCCGCGCTGGACCCGGGTGAGCTGATGCTTCTGGGCGCCGGATTGGTCACCGACCCGGCAGTGATGGTGCCGGCCTACGACGACGCCGCCGGCGTGACCGCCGAGTTCAACCGCAACGTGTTGCGCGTACTCAATCGAGAGCTTGGGGCCGACTTCGACGTCGATGCGTTCGATCACGTCGCGGTGTGGAACGCCCCCCACGGGTGGATCGAAATGGGGCTGCGGGCCCGCCACGCGATGACCGTCCGGCTGCCCGCTGTCGGCATGGCGGTGCACTACGCCGAGGGTGAGCAGATGCGCACCGAAATCTCCACCAAGTTTCAGCGCGCCGAACTCGAAGCCGAGCTAGCTGACGCCGGCTTCGCCGACCAGACGTGTTGGACCGACTGCAACGACCGATTCGCTCTCGTCCTCGCCGAGGCGGCCTGACCGTCGTCTTGAACAGGCGTCGCGAGGACCGTGTGGGCCGACTGATGCTGATCAACGGAGCGCCCGGCAGCGGGAAGTCGACGCTGGCGCGCCGCTACATCCAGGACCATCCGCTGACGCTGGCCCTGGATGTAGACCAGGTTCGGGGAATGCTCGGCCGATGGCTTGACACTCCCACCGAGGCCGGGCTGTTGGCCCGTCACATGGCCATCGAGATTGCCCGCGTTCACCTGGGTGCCGGCCACGACGTCGTCGTCCCGCAGTTCCTGGGCCGACTGGACTTCATCGTGACGCTGCAACGCATGTGCGAACAGCTTAAGGCCGAGTTCGTTGAGGTGGTGCTGCTCAGCAGCCCGGACGAGGCTGCAACTCGATTCGCGCGGCGGTCGGACCAATCAACCATTGCCGAGCACCAAGAAGCGGCCGCGCTTGTCGAGCACTACCGCAGCAGGCGGCCGCGTACAGCCTTGGAATGATTATCAGTTTCGTTTAGGCTCGGCGTCAGTCGCCTCCTATGTGGGTGGCACAACATCGGGGTGAGGAGGCGGAACGTGAGCGGAGCTGGAGTATGCCGTTGGGTCTCACCGGTTGGCGCAATCGCAGCGGTGGCGGTCACACTCGCCGGCCTGCTGGCAAGTTGTGCCACCACAGCCCCCTCCGGTAGCGGCCCCGCTGGTCAGTCCGCGAAAATCGCAGTGGTGGCGGCGGAGAACTTCTGGGGCAGCATCGCCACGCAGCTTGGTGGCGAGCACGTCGCCGTGCGCAGCATCGTCGCGAGTCCGGACGCCGACCCGCACTCCTATGAGCCGACCCCGGCTGACGGACGAGCCCTGGCGACCGCCCAGTACGTGATCGACAACGGGGCCGGCTATGACCCGTGGGTCGCCAAGTTGATCAACGCGAATCCGGTGCCCGCGCGGTCGGTGTTGACGGTGGGGGATCTGGTAGGGGTCAAGAAGGGCGGCAACCCGCATCGCTGGTACTCCCCGGATGACGTACACCAGGTGATCGAGCGGATCGCCACCGACTACAAACGGATCGACCCGGCCGACGCCGGCTATTTCGATCAGCAGAAGCAGACCTACGAGACCCAGGGCCTGGCCCGCTATAACCAGCTCATCGCCGACATCAAGAGCAAGTACGGTGGAACTCCGATCGGCGCCTCGGAATCGATCGTGACCCCGCTGGCTGAAGACCTGGGGTTGAAGATGGCCACCCCGGAGCCGTTCCTGGACGCGGTGAGCGAAGGCACCGATCCGACCGCGGCTGACAAGATCACGGTGGATCAGCAGATCAAGACGAAGCAGATCAAGCTTTTTGTGTTCAACAGCCAGAACTCGACCCCGGACGTCGCGGCTCTGGTAACCGCGGCAAAGGACCAGGGCATCCCGGTGGCAACAGTCACCGAGACACTCGTCCCGGCCACCGCCAGCTTCCAGGACTGGCAGGTCGCCCAGCTCGAAGGCATCGAGCAAGCACTGTCGCGGGCAGCTGCCCGATGACTGCCCACTCACTGAATTCAGACGTGGATCGGCAGCCCAGCAACACCGTCGCGCCGCGGAAAGAGGATCAACGGCCGGTCCCAGCCGTGATCACCCTGCGCGATGCGGCGGTGGAGCGAGGCGGCCGGCGCCTGTGGAGTGGGCTGGATCTGACGGTTGCCGCCGGGGAGTTCGTTGCGGTGTTGGGACCCAACGGGGTTGGCAAGTCCACCCTCGTCCAGGTCATTCTGGGGGCGCTACCTCTGATCGAGGGCGAGCTGCGGGTGCTGGGCGGCCCCGCTGGCCGAGCGAACAGGCGGATTGGATACCTGCCCCAACGCCGCAGTTTCGACCCATCTCTGCGGGTGCGCGGCCGCGACATCGTGCGGCTGGGCTTGGACGGGCATCGGTGGGGCCTTCCACTGCCGGCCTGGTGGCCGTGGCCAGGTGTGACGGCGCGGCGGGCAGCCACCGCGCGGGTAGAGGAGGTCATCGACCTCGTCGGCGCCAGCGGGTACGCCGATCGCCCGGTCGGAGAGCTCTCTGGGGGCGAGCAGCAACGCCTGCTGATCGCCCAAGCGTTGGCGCCCGCTCCCGATCTGCTACTGCTCGACGAGCCACTGGACAGCCTCGATCTGCCGAATCAGGCCGCTGTCGCCGCCCTCATCGCCACAATCAGCCGTGCGCAACGGGTGGCTGTGATCATGGTGGCGCACGACGTCAATCCGATCCTGTCGCATCTGGACACCGTCGTATACCTCGCTCCCGGCGGGTCAAAGATCGGCTCACCCCGCGAGGTGATCACGGGTCCGACGCTGACCCAGCTGTTCGGCACCCCGATCGAGGTGCTCACCGCCTCCGACGGGCGGTTGGTCGTCATCGGCCACCCTGCACACTGCGACGGCCACGCCGGGCCGGAGCCATGATCCTCTCCGCGGGGCCCAGCTGGAACCCGATCATAGATCTGCAGCAGATGTGGTCGTTCCCGTTCATGGTCAACGCCTTTCGCGCCGGCACCATCGTCGCGGTGCTGGCCGGGGTGATGGGGTGGTTCATGGTGTTGCGCCGGCAAAGCTTCGCCGGCCATACGCTGTCGCTGATCGGTTTTCCCGGCGCGGCTGGCGCGGTCCTGATCGGTGTCGCTGCCAGCTACGGCTACTTCGCGTTCTGCCTGGCCGGCGCCCTGGTCATCGCAGCGTTGCCGCGCGCCGGACCTGGCGGCTACTCCGAGGAGTCGGCGGTCACCGGCACTGTCCAGGCTCTCGCCTTAGCGTGCGGGTTTCTGTTCGTCGCCCTGTACAAGGGATTCCTCAACAGCATCAATGCGCTGCTGTTCGGCAACTTCCTGGGCATCAGCGCCGGCCAGGTGACCCTGCTGGGAGTCGTCGCCGCTTTGTCGCTTGCTGCTTTGGCGGTGATCGGTCGCCCGCTGGCCTTCGCCTCGATCGATCCCGAGGTGGCGGCTGCCCGCAACGTCCCGGTGCGTGCCCTGTCGGTGGCATTTCTGGTGCTCCTCGGTGCCGCGACGGCCGAAGCCAGCCAGATCACCGGGACCCTGCTGGTGTTCGCGTTGCTGGTGATGCCAGCGGCGACCGCGCAGGCATTGACCGCGCGTCCCGGCCGCGCGCTGGCGTTGACAGTCACGATCGGGCTGGTCGTCACCTGGCTCGGCCTCAGTGTCGCCTACTACACCCCCTTTCCGGTCGGGTTCTTTGTGACCAGCTTCGCCTTCGCCGGCTACGTGGCCGCCCAGGCAGTCCGCCATACGCGACCCCGATGGCGAGCTGCAAGCAGCGAAGTAAGCCCCATGCCAACCGGGATCGCCCGATGATCTGGCCGTCATTCCTGGTCAACGCCCTGCTCGCCGGTACCGCCATCGCCGCAGCCGCCGGCCTGGTCGGCTACTTCATGGTGCTGCGGGCCCAGGTCTTCACCGGCGACGCGCTGAGCCATGTGGCGTTCACGGGTGCCCTGGCGGCCCTGGCACTGGGCGTCGACGAGCGGCTCGGGCTGTTCGCGGCGACCATCGGCGTGGGCGTCGCCCTCGGCGCCCTCGGCGGACGAGGCCGGGCTGACGATGTCGTGATCGGCAATGTGTTCGCCTGGATCCTCGGCCTTGGGGTGTTCTTCCTGACCCTGTACACCACCAACAACAGCGCCGGCAACGGCAACGCCGGCGTTAACGTCCTGTTCGGCTCGATCTTCGGCTTGAACCGCTCCGAGGCGATCACCGCGGTGATCGTCGCGGTCCTCATCGCCGCCGGCATGGTCACCATCGCCCGACCACTGCTGTTCGCCAGCATCGACAACGCCGTCGCCACCGCACGGGGTATCCCGGTCCGCATGCTCGGCTATGTCTTTCTCGCCTTGGTCGGCGCCGCCGCCGCCGAGGCGAGCCAAGCCGTCGGTGCGCTACTGCTGCTCGGGCTGCTCGCCGCACCCGCCGGGACAGCGCAACGCCTCACCACCCGGCCGTACTCGGCGTTGCTGCTCTCCGCCGGCCTTGCGGTCGGTGAGGTATGGGCAGGCCTCACGCTTAGCTACACCGTCCCGGCGCTGCCACCGAGTTTCGCCATCCTCGCCGTGGCCACCGGCGTCTATGCCCTTGTGCTGCTGCGCGCCCGAGCACGCTGGCACCCTCTCCGTCGGTGACAGCAGGCGCGGGCAGACATCAGTGGGTTGTTTACCCATCCACGCGTGGGGCTATGCAGCAGCATGGCCAGCACCGATCCCGCCGATCTGGACCCCGAAATGGATCCTGTCGAGATGTTCCCGCCACACGTTTTACGGGAGTACGCCCTGCTGGCCGACGGGGAACGCGGTGCGCTGGTGGGCCCACGTGGCGACGTCGTATGGATGTGCGCGCCACGCTGGGACTCCGAGGGGGTGTTCTCCTTGCTGATCGGGGGTTGCGGTGCTTACGCGATCACCCCGGCCGGTCGGTTCGTCTGGGGTGGCTACTACGAACAGGGCAGCTTGATCTGGCGCTCCCGGTGGATCACCGAGACCGGGATCATCGAGTGCCGGGAAGCCCTGGCTTTCCCCGGCGACCCGCACCGGGTGATCCTGCTGCGACGCATCATCGCCGTGCAGGGTACTGCCCGGGTACACATCGTGCTGGAGCCCGCCGCCGAGTTCGGCCGCCAACGCCTGCGCGAGCTGCACCGCGACGACGACGGCCGCTGGGTTGGCCGAATCGGCGGTTTGCGGCTGCGGTGGACCGGCGGCGGGGCCGCCGACGTGCACGGCGACGATCAGCGCGCGCGGTCGCTACGCGCCACCCTGACACTGCCCGACGCTGCGCACCACGACCTGATCCTGGAAATCTCCAGCAACACGCTCGATCCTGAACCGCCGGATGCAGACCGGCTGTGGAAAGGCACCGAGACAGCCTGGCGGGAAGCGATGCCGAACCTCGGCGCGAATATCGCCACCCGCGATGCCCGGCATTCCTACGCCGTACTCCGCGGATTGACCAGCTCCGGTGGCGGGATGGTCGCCGCGGCCACCATGAGCCTGCCGGAACGCGCCGCGGAGGGCCGCAACTACGACTACCGCTACGTCTGGATCCGCGACCAGTGCTATGCCGGTCAAGCCGTCGCCGCTGACGCCCCGCACCCGCTGCTCGACGATGCGGTCCGATTCGTCTCCGAACGCCTGCTTGCAGACGGGCCCAATCTGAAACCCGCCTACACCGTCACCGGTGGGCCGGTGCCTGACCAGCGCTCGCTGGATCTGCCCGGCTACCCGGGGGGACACGACATCATCGGTAACCACGTCAACGCCCAGTTCCAGCTCGACGCCCTCGGTGAGGCGCTGCTGCTCTTCGCTGCCGCCGGCCGTCACGACCACCTCAGCGCCGAGCACTATAAAGCCGTCGTCGCTGCGGTGGCCGCCATCGAAGCGCGGTGGCGTGAGCCGGACGCCGGCATCTGGGAACTGGACAATCGCCGCTGGGCGCATTCCCGGTTGATCTGCGCCGCTGGACTGCGTGCGATGGCCACTGCGGGCGCATCCACCACGGACGCCGCTGAGTGGAGCGGGCTGGCCGACACCATCGTCGCCGACGCCGCATCCGACTGTGTCCATCCCACCGGGCGCTGGCAGCGCGCGTCCGACGACCCACGAGTCGACGCCGCATTGTTGTTGCCCACGATCCGCGGCGCGCTGCCCGCCACCGACCCGCGCAGCGTGGCCACCATAGCGGCGGTGCGTGCCGAACTGGGGGAAGACGGTTACGTCTACCGGTTCCGTCAAGACGCCCGCCCTCCCGCGGCGGCTGAGGGCGCCTTCACGCTGTGCGGCTTCCTGATGGCGCTGTCCGAACATCAACAGGGTGATGCGCTGGCCGCTCGAACCTGGTTTGAACGCAACCGAGCGGCCTGCGGGCCTCCGGGACTCTTCTCCGAGGAGTACGACGTGACCCAACGCCAGCTGCGGGGCAACCTGCCGCAAGCCTTCGTGCACGCGCTGATGCTGGAAGCCGCTGTCCGGCTCAGCTGAGCGGTTCACCGCCTCCGCAGCCGCGATATCGCGGTCGCCACCAACCCGGCCATCCCGGCGCCTGCCAGCAGACTCGAAGTCAGCCGAGCATGGTGGGAGAACCACAGCTGCACGCAGTGCCCATGGGCCTGGGAGTTGAACACCCCGTGCGCGCCGTGGTCGTGCCCGTCTTTGCCGTCGACGGGTTTCCACAGGTTGTGCGGTCGGTCCGGGTCGGCCTTTTCCCCGCTCTGCTGTGACTGGTAGCCGGTCTTGGCCAGATAGCGGTCCAGCAGCGCTGGAGCGATCTTCTGACCGAGCAGGGTGCCCACCGTGCTCGCACCCACCCAGTACTGCTTGCGTCGCGGGTGATCGGCCGCGAACACGACGCCACGCGCGGCCACCTCCGGCTGGTATATCGGTGGCACTGGCTGCGGGTGGTTCGGTAGGCGGGAGAGCACCCAGGAGAACTGCGGGGTATTGACCGCCGGCATCTGCACCACGGTGATCGCGATGTTGCTGCCGTCATGCATCAGTTCGGTGCGCAGCGACTCGGTGAACCCGTTGATGGCGTGCTTCGCGCCGCAGTAAGCGGACTGCAGCGGGATGCTGCGTTCCCCGAGTGCGGAGCCCACCTGAACGATCGTGCCGCGGTCGCGCGGCCGCATCCGGGCCAGCGCAACCATGGTGCCGTAGACGAAGCCCAGATAGCTGACTTCGGTGACCCTGCGGAACTCCTCGGGCCCGATCTCGTCGAATGGGGCGAAAACCGAGGTGAACGCCACATTGATCCACACATCGATCGGCCCGAAGGTGTCCTCGATCTGCGTGGCGGCGGCGTCAACCTGGTCGTAGTCCGCGACGTCGGTGGGGATGGCCAAAGCGCTGCCGCCGGCGTTCTCCACATCCTTTGCCGCGCCGTCCAGCCCCGCCTGCCCGCGGGCCAACAGGGCCACCTGCGCTCCTCGGGCGCCGAACTGCCGCGCGGTCGCGCGACCGATCCCTGCGCTCGCCCCAGTGATCACCACAACCTGACGATGGGTCATACCTGACCTCCGCTTCCCGTCGACGCCAAACGCTTCTGCTTCAGGGATGCCCACCGACAGGCAGCCGTACGCGTGACCCGCTTCACGTAGTTGCGGGATCGATCATGGCCATTCAAGACCGGTTGGCCATCGCAGCTCGATCAGTACCGGGCAGCTACTAGCGTGGCCAAGGACCATGATCGCGGTTTGGTCCGCAGGCCGACATGTGGAGCTGTTGCCTAATCGCTGGCCTGCATTCTCAAGATCACCAATAGTGAGCAGTAACCGTGCAGGATCGCACGGCCATCGCTCAGTTCCGGCGATCACGGCAGGTTGTTGGGCCGTCGGCACGATCCACTAGTGAATCTTCCCAGAACACGGCACCCAACAATTGAGTCCCACCGCAACTCCATGCCTGATTAGGCAGCAGTCTCTGTGGCGCCGCGCAGGGCACACAGACCGCGATCATGGTCCGCCCGGAGCGGGATGCTAGCCACGGCGGGCCATATCGCGTAATACGTATTGCAGAATGCCGCCGTTGCAGTAGTACTCGGCCTCGCCGGGGGTGTCAATGCGCAGTACCGCGTCGAAATCGACGGGATCGGTCCCTTCGCGGGTGGCTTTGATGTGCACAGTCGCTGGGATGGAGCCGTTGTTCAGGGCGGTAACGCCGGAGATGTCGAATGTTTCGGTACCGTCGAGACCCAGCGACGAGGCCGATTCCCCAGCCGGAAACTGCAACGGGAGCACGCCCATCCCGATCAGGTTGGAGCGGTGGATGCGCTCGAAGGATTCGGCCAACACCGCCTGCACGCCGAGCAGTCGGGTGCCCTTGGCCGCCCAGTCCCGCGAGGAACCCGAGCCGTATTCCTTGCCACCGACGACCAGCAGCGGGATCCCCTCGGCGGCGTAATGTTGAGCCGCATCGTAAATGGAGACCGGCTGGTCAGCGCCGGATTCCACAGTGAAGTCGCGGGTATAACCGCCGCTGATGTTGTTAAGCAGCAGGTTGCGCAGCCGGATATTGGCGAAGGTGCCGCGGATCATTACCTCGTGATTGCCGCGGCGAGATCCATAGGAGTTGAAGTTCTTACGCTCCACACCTCGCTCGGCGAGGTAGCGACCGGCCGGGGAATCCGCTGTTATCGTCCCCGCCGGTGAGATGTGGTCAGTGGTCACCGAGTCCCCGAGTAGCACTAACACTCGCGCAGCCGAAATATCGCGCACCGGCGGCGCTTGAGCCGTCATTCCCTCGAAATACGGCGGCTTGCGGACGTAGGTCGACTCCGGATCCCAGGTGAAGATCTCGCCCTCCGGCGTGGGGAGCGACTGCCAGCGAGCATCGCCGGCGAAGACGTCGGCGTAGTCCTTGGCGAACATCTCCTGGCTGATCGTGGACTCGATCACCTTCTGGATTTCTTCCGGCGCGGGCCAGATATCCGTGAGATAGACCGGTTGGCCGTCGCGGTCGTGCCCCAGCGGGTCGCTGGCGAAGTCGATATCCATCGTTCCAGCCAGCGCGTAGGCGATCACCAAAGGCGGTGAGGCGAGATAGTTCATCGAGACGTCCGGGTTGATCCGACCCTCGAAGTTCCGGTTACCGGACAGCACACTGACCACCGCTAGGTCAGCGTCATGAACGGCTTCGGAGACCTCTTCGGGAAGGGGGCCAGAATTGCCGATGCAGGTAGTGCAGCCGTAACCGACCAGATGATAGCCAAGCTTTTCCAGGTACGGCCACAGACCGGCTTTCTCATAGTAGTCCGTAACCACCTGGGAGCCCGGCGCCATCGACGTCTTCACCCATGGCTTCACGGTCAGGCCCCGTTCGACGGCGTTGCGGGCCAGGAGCGCAGCGCCGATCATCACCGACGGGTTTGATGTGTTGGTGCACGAGGTGATCGAAGCGATCACCACTGCACCGTGGTCGATCTCGTAACCAGCGCCCTCGGCGGGTTGCACTGACGTCGGAGAGCTGTCCCGGCCGGACGCGGTGACTGCGGGTGAGATCGTCTGATATGGCGCACCAGTGCCGTTTCCGCTGCTCACCGCAGGTGCGTCGCTGGCCGGGAAGGATTGGACTCCGGCCTGGTCGACAGTGGAGTCCGTGGCGCACGTGTAGCTGCCGAGCGCGCGGCGAAATGCCACCTTGGCCTCGGACAGCGAGATCCGGTCCTGCGGACGCTTGGGCCCGGCGATGGAGGGGACCACCGTGGACAGATCCAGCTCGAGGTACTGCGAGTAGGTGGCCTCCCTGTGCGGGTCGTGCCACAGGCCCTGTTCCTTGGCGTAGGCCTCGACCAACGCGAGCTGCTCGGCGGGGCGCCCGGTCAGCGCCAGGTAGCGGACGGTTTCCTGATCAATCGGGAAGATCGCACAGGTAGAGCCGAACTCCGGGCTCATATTGCCGATGGTGGCGCGGTTGGCCAGCGGCACGGCCGCCACGCCCTCACCGTAGAACTCGACGAACTTCCCGACCACGCCGTGGCTGCGGAGCATCTCGGTCAGGGTGAGGACGACATCGGTAGCGGTTGCCCCTGGCGGGATGGATCCGGTGAGCTTGCAGCCGATCACCTGCGGGATGAGCATCGACACCGGCTGGCCGAGCATCGCTGCCTCGGCCTCGATCCCCCCCACGCCCCAGCCCAACACGCCGAGCCCGTTGACCATCGTGGTGTGGCTGTCGGTACCCACCACGGTGTCTGGATATGCCTGGCCGTTGCGGATCATCACGGTCCGGGCCAGATGCTCGATGTTGACCTGGTGCACGATCCCAGTCCCCGGCGGGACCACCTTCAACTCGTCGAAGGCACGCTGACCCCAGCGCAGGAACTGGTAGCGCTCCCAGTTTCGCTGGTACTCCAGATCGACATTGCGCTCGAAAGCGTCGCGACGGCCGAACACATCGGCAATCACGGAGTGATCGATGACCAGTTCGGCCGGCGCGAGTGGATTGACCCCGTGCGGATCGCCGCCCAAGGCTGTGATCGCCTCGCGCATCGTGGCCAAATCGACCAGGCAGGGCACTCCAGTGAAATCTTGCATGATGACCCGAGCCGGGGTGAACTGGATCTCAGTGGACGACTGCGCTTGCGCGTCCCAACCGGCGAGCGCCGCGATGTGTTCGGCCGTGACATGCCCACCGACACTGCCTGATTCCCAACGCAGCAGGTTCTCCAGCAGCACCTTCAAGCTGTACGGCAGGACGCGCCACTGGGTGCCGAGGCTCCGGTCCAGCTCGGCCAACCGGAACACCTCGTAGCGGGCGGATCCGACGGACAGAGTGCCGCGGGTGCCGAAGCTGTCGGCGCTGGCTGCTGCGTGGGTCACTGGCACCTCCTCGGGAGAGGGCTAGACCGGTGCCCTCACTGTGACTCTACGTCTGGGCATCCGGCGGCGTGATCAGTGGGCGCGGTCTTAACGATCAGGTGATGTGCACGAATCATCATGGTGACAGGTCATACGCTGGGTCTCTTGGGTAACGAGAAGACCCCGGAGGTGGCAACCATGCGGGTGCCTTTGACCGTCGCCGACTTCCTGGCCCGCGGCGAAACGGCGTTCGCTGCGTCGATCGCAGTGATCGATGATCCGGATCAACCGGCTCCACCGGTTCCCACGTCGACCTTTCAGGAGCTGGGCACCAGGGTCCGCGCCTGGCAGGCCGGCCTCGACGCGCTCGGGGTGGGTCCAGGGCAGCGGGTGGCTGTGGTCAGCCACAACTCGACGCGGCTGCTCGAGCTACTGCATGCGGTCCCGGCCAGCGGCCGCATCTGCGTGCCGGTGAACTTTCGGCTGCGCGCCGAAGAGGTGAACTACATCGTTTCGCACAGCGGCTCGTCGGTGCTGCTGGTCGACCCAGAACTGGACGACGCCCTGAAAACGGTGGCCGCGCCGCACCGGTTCGTACTCGGCACCGAGACCGACGAGCAGGTGATGCGCTTCGACACCGAGCCGCACCCGTGGGTCGAGCAAGACGAGGACGCCACGGCGACGATCAACTACACCTCGGGCACCACCGCGCGGCCCAAGGGTGTGCAGCTGACGCACCGCAACATTTGGATCAACGCGGTCACCTTCGCCATGCACACGCGTGTCTGGGAACGAGACGTCTACCTGCATACCTTGCCGATGTTCCATTGCAACGGCTGGGGCATGCCCTTCGGTCTCGTCGGGTTGGGAGCCAAGCAGGTCGTACAACGCAGGGTTGACGGTGCCGAGATCCTGCGGCGGATCGCCCAGCACGGCGTGACACTGATGTGTGGCGCTCCCGCGGTGTGGAACGCGGTGCTCGACGCCGCTACGAACTGGGATGGCGAGATTCCGGGCCGGGGGCGGGTGCGGCTGGTCTGCGCTGGTGCGCCACCGCCCACCAGGCTGATCCAACGGGTCGGCGAGGAACTCGGTTGGGAGTTCACGCAGATCTACGGGCTGTCTGAGACCGCGCCATTGTTGACCTTCAACCGCGCCGGACCGGCCGATGATGAGTTGCCGGCCGCTGACCGCGCCCGCCGGCTGTCCAGGGCCGGCGCCCCTGCGCTGGGCGTGCAGCTGCGTACCTCTGAGTCCGGAGAGGTATTGGCCCGCTCCAATGTCGTGATGGCCGGCTACTGGGACAGCCCGCAGGCCAGCAGCGAAGTGCTCGTGGACGGCTGGTTTCATACCGGCGATGGCGGGCTGGTGGACGACGAGGGCTACTTGTCCATCATTGACCGGAAAAAAGATGTGATCATCACCGGCGGTGAGAACGTCTCTTCCATCGAGGTGGAGGACTGCCTGTTCAGCCACCCGGCAGTGGCCGAGGTCGCGGTGATCGGTGCGCCGTCGGAACGCTGGGGTGAGACCGTCAAAGCGCTGGTCGTCGTGGCCGCGGGGCAGCAGGTTACCGAACAGGAGCTGATCGCCTACTGCAAGGAACGGCTGGCCGGCTTTAAGGCACCGACGTCGGTGGAGTTCCGCGAGGCCATTCCGCGTACCGCCACCGGCAAGATCCAGAAGTTCAAACTGCGCCAGGAGTATTGGCAGGGCCGGGAGCGCCAGGTGAACTGACACCGCCCTACTCCACTCTTTACGCCCCGATCACATACTGTGACGAACCCCCTTGCATTAGCCCATGTGGTTGATGTTGTCTAAGTTGCTGTTGGTCTTGTTGGTGTTCGTGAGGTGTTCGTGACAGAGTGCATCCGCATGCCTACTTGACGAAATCTGCCGGCGTCAGGGAGGACTGGCGCCTGCCGAGGGGCACCGGGGAAGGAGTGAGGTGTGAGCGTCCGGACTCGACGTCACCTCGCTGGCCGTGGGTTGGTCGCAGTGACACTCACGATGTTGGCGCTAGTCGGACATCCGGCCGTTGGGCTAGCGCTGCCGCCGCCTCCGCCCAACCCCAGCGACGACGATCTGAAATCCAGCCAGGGTCACGTCGACGCGACCGCGACCCGGGTAGGCCAATTAGCCAACCAGGTCGCCCAGGCGGACGCCGACCTGCTGGCAAGCCAATCGCAAGTGGAACTACGGCATGAGCAGGCCAACAAGGCGCTGATAGACCTGCAGGCTGCGGACAACGTCGAAGCCGCAGCGAATCTCGCAGCAGACAGCGCCCGCGCTGAAGCCGACGCGGCAGCGGCGCAGATCGCGGTGGCGCATCAGGATCTCGACCAGTTCGCGGCCGCGAGTTTCCGTCAGGGCAACACAGTGGGATCGCTGTCGGCCTTCCTTGGCTCGACCAGCCCGAAGGACCTGCTCGCCAGGGCCGAGCTGCTGGACGCGGTGGGCGGGGCTCAGCTGCACGCGGTGGAGAACATGCGGCGAGCCCGCGTCGACGCGGCAAACAAGGACTCTGCGACCCGGGCGGCGGTGGCAGCGGCTCAGGCCGCCAAGCAAGCTGCCGCTAACGCCAAAGCGGCGCTGGACACCGCCTACCGGGTGGCCATCGCTACTGAGACAGCGCAGTCCGCAAAATCCACCGCCCTGCAGAACCACAAGACCGATCTTGAGCGGCAGCTTTACGATGCGCAAAACGCCATTGCCGGACTGCGTGGGCAGCGGCAGCGTTACGAGGAGTGGCGTGCCGAACGCGATCGCGAGCAGGCTGCGGCGGCGGCCGCGGCAGCAGCGGCGGCAGCGGCCGCCGAGAGAAGCGCCGCGGTCTCGGGTGGAAGCTCTCGGTCGGCCACCGGCTCTGTCCAGTCAGTGATCAATCGGGCGATGGCTCAGCTCGGCGTGCGCTATTCGTGGGGTGGCGGCAACGCCGACGGACCCACGGTCGGCGTTCGCGACGGCGGCGTCGCGGATACTTACGGCGACTACCGCAAGGTAGGCTTCGACTGCTCCGGCCTGATGATCTACGCGTTCTCGCATGCGCTCGGTGGCTCGTTACCGCACTACACCGGCTTCCAGTACAACACCGGCCGCAAAGTACCGCTGGCCCAGAAGCGCCCGGGCGATATGCTTTTCTGGAGCACCGACGGCGACATTCACCACGTGGCGCTCTATATCGGCGGCGAACAGATGATTGAGGCGCCGTACTCTGGAGCCGCCGTCCGGGTCACCTCGGTGCGCTACAGCGGTATCATGCCCTACGCCGTCCGGGTACTCTGACTACCTTCACAGCCGCCACACCGGCACAGCGGTTGGGTCTGCCTGAACCCTGTGGATCCGCGGCAGTCGGATTTGCGCCCCAGTTGGATTGGTGCGCCAGATTGGTGTCCCAGTCGGATCCGCGCGAGGAGGAGCCCGTGAGTAAGGCTGACGGCGGAGCCCCCCCGCCAGCGTCCGACCGGCCGGCCCATCCCGGCCGACTAGCCACCCCAGCCAGGGACGCGCAGCTCATCGAGCGGACGGTATTCGAGATCCAGCGGGTGATCGTAGGTCAAGATCGGTTGGTCGAGCGGATGCTGGTCGGCTTGCTGGCCCGCGGCCACCTGCTGCTCGAGGGCGTGCCGGGAGTCGCCAAGACTCTCGCCGTGGAGACCATCGCCCGGGTCGTGGGCGGTTCGTTCTCGCGCATCCAGTTCACTCCTGACCTGGTTCCCGCCGACATCCTCGGCACCCGGATCTACCGGCAGGGCAGGGAGCAGTTCGACGTTGAGCTGGGGCCGGTGGTGGCGAACTTCGTGCTCGCCGATGAGATCAACCGCGCACCGGCCAAGGTGCAGTCGGCGTTGCTGGAGGTGATGGCCGAACGGCACGTGTCCATCGGTGGTACCACGTACCCGATGCCCACGCCGTTCCTCGTGCTGGCCACCCAGAACCCCATCGAGAACGAGGGCGTCTACCCACTTCCCGAGGCGCAACGCGACCGGTTCCTGTTCAAGATCCAGGTGGAATACCCCACGGTAGAGGAGGAGCGCGAGATCATCTACCGGATGGGCGTGCATCCTCCCGAGCCGCACCAGGTGCTAGATCCCGCGGAGCTGATCCGCCTGCAAGAGGTCGCCGGGCAGGTGTTCGTCCATCACGCACTGGTCGACTACGTGGTGCGATTGGTCCTCGCCACTCGGACGCCAGCTGAGCACGGCCTGTCCGACGTGGCCGGCTGGGTCGCTTACGGCGCCTCCCCCCGCGCCAGCCTGGGGATCGTCGCGGCAGCTCGAGCGTTGGCGTTGATCCGCGGGCGAGACTACGTCTTGCCGCAGGATGTGGTGGACGTATCGGCCGACGTGTTACGACACCGCCTGGTGCTGTCCTACGACGCGCTGGCCGATGGTGTGCCGGTCGAACACATCGTCACCCGGGTCCTGCAAACCGTACCGCTGCCACAGGTGTCCGCCCGTCCGCAAGGCACCGGCCCGGTGGCCGCTGACCCAGGAACGCCTGCCGGGGTCGCGGGCCCGAGCTGACTGACCGGATGACAGCGCGCAGCGACTGGGGGCAGCGGCACCATTGGGCGCCGCCGGCCCTACGCGAGGGGCGCATGGAGGCGGGGCTACGCGCGTTGGAACTCACCGTGCGGCGCCGGTTGGATGGGCTGCTACAGGGCAATCACCTCGGCCTGGTGCCGGGACCGGGCACTGAGCCGGGCGAAGCCAGGCGATACCAGCCTGGCGATGACGTCCGGCGGATGGACTGGGCGGTTACCGCGCGCACCACCGAGCCGCATATTCGCGACACCGTCGCCGACCGTGAGTTGGAAACGTGGCTGGCCGTGGATTTGTCGGCCAGCCTGGACTTCGGTACCGCGGAATGTGACAAGCGGGAGCTCGCGGTGGCCGCCTGCGCCGCTGTGACCCACCTGACCAGGGGTGGCGGGAACCGGGTCGGTGCCGTGGTCGGCACCGGCGCCGAGGTGATGCGGATGCCCGCCCGCGGTGGTCAGCCGCATGCCCGCGGGATGATCCGCCGGATCGCCGAGGTGCCACGCGCCACCGAAGGCACCCGCGGCGATCTCGCCGGAATACTCGAGCAGCTGCGCCGCCCACCACGTCGACGTGGTCTGGTCGCGGTGATCTCGGATTTCCTCGGTCCCCGATCTGGGGAGGTGTTCGACTGGGAGCGCCCGCTGCGCGGGTTGGCCGGCCGGCACGACCTGATCGCGATCGAAGTCCTGGACCCACGCGACCTCGAGCTGCCCGACATGGGCACTGTGGTGCTCGCGGATCCAGAGACCGGGCGGCAGAAGGAGGTCGTGACCACGCCGCTGCTGCGCCGGGAGTTCGCTGCGGCAGCGGCCGCACATCGCGATGAGGTCGCCGCGACGCTGCGGCGATGCGGTGCCGCGCAGCTGACGCTGCGCACCGACTCGGACTGGGTTTCCGACATGGTGCGATTCGCGGTCACCCGCAAGCGGCACTGGTCGGGCGGTGGCGCGTGAGCCTGTCCGGATTCACCAGTCCGCTGTGGTTCCTGCTGCTGGTGGTGGTCGCTGCCCTAGCGGTCGGCTACGTGTGGATGCAGCGCCGACGGCGTAGGCAGGTGCTGCGCTTTGCCAATCTCGCCATGCTCGAACGGGTCGCGCCCCATCGGCAGGGCTGGTATCGGCACCTGCCGGTGGCGCTGCTGCTCGCTGGCCTGGTGCTGTTCACCGTCGCGTTGGCCGGTCCCACTGCGGAGCAGAAGGTGCCACGCAACCGAGCGACTGTCATGTTGGTGATCGACGTGTCGCTGTCCATGCGGGCTACTGATATCGAACCGACCAGAATCGCCGCGGCACAGCGGGAGGCGAAGAGGTTCGTCCATGACCTCACCCCGGGGGTGAACCTCGGGCTGGTGTCCTTCGCCGGTTCAGCCACCGTCCTGGTGTCGCCGACCACTGAGCGGGCCTCGGTGATGCGAGCCATCGACAACCTCAAGCTTGCCGAAGCGACCGGCACCGGTGAGGCGATCTTCGCTGCGCTGTCCTCGATCGAGGCCTTCGGCGCCGTGGTCCCAGACGTCCAAGGGCCGCCACCGGCGCGGATCGTGCTGCTCACCGACGGCAAACAGACGGTGCCGACGCCGGACGGCGACGACTCGCGCGGAGGGTTCACCGCAGCTCGTGCCGCCGCCGCGGCCAAGGTCCCGATCTCGGCGATCTCCTTCGGCACTGCGTACGGTCAGGTGGAGATCAATGGGGAGCGCCAGCCGGTGCCCGCCGACGATGACTCGATCCGCAGGATCGCGGACTTGTCCGGCGGTCAGTTCTACGACGCTGCCAGCGCTGGCCAGCTCAGCGATGTCGTGAGCACTCTGGGCGAGCAGATCGGCTATGAGACCAAGCGAGCCGACGCGAGTAAACCATGGCTGATCGCGGGCACCCTGGCCGCGATAGTCGCTGCCGCCGGCGCACTAGCCATCGGGCAACGACTGCCCTGAGGGCTGCTCGTGAGCGCCAAACAGCGTCGTCATGCTGTCATGACACTATCTGCACTCACGAGCGCGACCGAAGGGAGCGCAATGCCCCGTTCCGTTCTTGTCACCGGTGGCAACCGTGGTATCGGGCTGGCCATCGCACACGCGTTCGCCAAGCAGGGCGACCGGGTTGCCGTGACGCACCGCGGATCTGGCGTGCCCGACGAAGTACTCGGAGTGCGCTGCGACGTCACCGACGGTGCTGCTGTGGAGGCGGCATTCGCCACGGCGGAGCAGGCGCACGGACCGATCGAAGTGCTGGTCTCCAATGCCGGTATCACCGACGACACCCTGCTGCTGCGGATGACCGAGGAGCAGTTCTCCCGGGTCCTCGACACCAACCTCACCGGCGCCTACCGGGTGGCCAAACGCGCCGCCAAGAGCATGCTGCGGGCCCGGTGGGGACGGATGGTGTTCATCTCCTCGGTGGTGGCGTTGTCCGGCGCGCCAGGCCAGGTGAACTATGCGGCCAGCAAAGCAGGGCTGATCGGCGTCGCCCGATCCATCGCACGTGAGCTGGGATCCCGGTCGATCACCGCCAACGTCGTCGCACCCGGGTATGTCGACACCGAGATGACCGCGGAGGTCAGCCAAGCGCGCCGGGATGAGATTCTGAGTTCGATCCCACTGCGCCGCCAAGCTACCCCCGAGGAGGTCGCCGCGGTCGTCACCTTCCTCGCTTCAGACGCGGCCGGGTACATCACCGGGGCGGTCTTGCCGGTCGACGGCGGCCTGGGAATGGGTCATTGAGCTCAGGGGAGGGAGACAGGTGGCGGGTCTGCTGGACGGCAAGCGACTGCTGATCACCGGTGTGATCACTGACGCCTCGATCGCGTTTCATGTGGCGCGGGTGGCGCAGGAGCAAGGTGCCCAGGTGGTGCTCGCCGGGTACGGCCGGATGCGGCTGGTGGAGCGGATCGCTCAGCGGCTGCCCCAGCCAGCTCCGGTGCTGGAGCTCGACGTGGCCGACCAGGGCCAGTTGGACTCGCTGGCGCAGCGACTCGGTGAGCACGTCGACGGGCTGGACGGAGTGCTGCATTCCATCGGCTTCGCCCCCGCGTCATGTCTGGGAGGCGAGTTCCTCAACGCGCCGTGGGAAGACGTGGCCACCACGTTGCAGGTCTCCGCTTACTCGTTCAAGTCGCTGGCGATGGCGTGCCTGCCGCTGCTGGGCACGGGTTCCTCGATCGTCGGGATGGACTTCGACAACCGGCAGGCCTGGCCGGCCTATGACTGGATGGGAGTGGCGAAGTCGGCGCTGGAGTCGGTGTGCCGCTATCTCGCCCGTGACCTCGGACCGCACGGTGTCCGGGTCAACCTGGTGGCGGCCGGCCCGGTACGCACCTTGGCGGCGAAGTCCATCCCCGGCTTCGCCGCGTTCGAGAATGCCTGGAACGGTCGCGCTCCGCTGGGCTGGAACGTCGACGATCCGACCCCGGTGGCGCGCACGGTCTGCGCACTGCTGTCCGACTGGCTACCTGCCACCACCGGCTCGATGGTGTGGGCCGACGGCGGCTTCCACGCCATCGGCGTCTAGGCATCTCGGCGTTGACCGACGCGCTGTTGGTGCTGTCCTTCGGGGGCCCCGAGGGACCCGACGAGGTACGGCCGTTCCTGGAGAACGTCACTCGCGGGCGGGGTGTTCCGCCGCAGCGCTTGGCGGAGGTAGCGCAGCACTACCTGCATTTCGGGGGAGTGTCACCGATCAACCGGTGCAACCGCACCCTGATCATCGCAATAGAGCAGGCGCTCGCCACCGCTGGGCTTGGCCTGCCGGTGTACTTCGGCAACCGGAACTGGCACCCGATGGTGGAGGACACCGTCGCCGCGATGGCCGCCGACGGGGTACGCCGCGCAGCGGTGTTCACCACCTCGGCGTGGGGCGGGTACTCGGGTTGTCGGCAGTACCACGAGGACATCGCCCGAGCCCGGCATGCCGTCGGTCCTGGGGCGCCCGATCTGATCAAGCTGAGGCAGTTCTTCGATCATCCGCTGTTCATCGCAGCGTGCGCCGACGCGCTCCGCGCCGCCCGTGACCAGGGTGGCGCTGACGCCCGGGTGGTGTTCACTGCGCACTCGGTGCCGCTGGCCGCGGACGCTGCCGCCGGGCTTGCTGCGCAGGGTGGTCACCGCTACTCCGAGCAGGTCACCGAGGCCGCGCGGCTGGTCGCCGCGGCGGCCGGGGTGGACTCCCACGACGTGGTCTGGCAGTCGCGTTCCGGGCCGCCTCAAGTGCCCTGGCTCGAACCGGACGTGGTCGACCATCTCGACGCGCTGCACGCCGCTGGAGCGCCCGGCGTCGTGGTGGCGCCCATCGGATTCATCTCCGACCACCTCGAGGTGGTGTGGGACCTCGATCACGAGGCCCGGCAACGGGCCGCCACACTCGGGATGACTTTCGTGCGCGCCGCCACCCCGGGCGCCGACCCCCGCTTCGCAGACATGGTGGTGGAGCTAGTCGCCGAGCAGGTACACGGTGCACCCGCCCGCCGATGCTCCCAGGCCCCGGCAGCCGGTCAAGGCACCAACGGCACGCCCTGCGCGGCAGGTTGTTGTGACGCGCTGCGGTAGCTCTCGGAATATCCTTGCCAATGTGGCAACTACATGTCTGCAATACACGATTAGTGCAGTCTGGAGGCCGTTGCCTACTTAGCGTGGCCGCCCGTGGGACTCGGTTGTGGCCTCGTGCCCCAACTCGCCCTCTGCTTCCGCAACGCGCTTAAGGAGGGCCGCTTAGCGGCGCCCGGCACGGGGGGTGAGGGCTCGCACTGCTTCAGCCACCGCGGAGCGGCGGGCTTCGCGTACGGCGGTGAACAGGGGCCGCAGCGCGGCGGAACGGGCCGCCGCCACCGACGCGGACAGTGCACCGCCGAGGTTGTCGGTGTCCGCGGCGCGCAGGATCGCCTCCACCTCGTCGGCCTGCTCGAGCACCCGTAGCGCGCGGGGCGGGGTGCCCTCGGGC
>JAICHZ010000017.1 GCA_025924655.1 Pseudonocardiaceae bacterium
GCTCGCAGTGGACTCCACCGGCCGACTAATCGGGGTGCTGACCCGCACTGCAGCGTTGCGTGCCGAGCTGTACCGCCCTGCGTGTGATGCCGGCGGCAGCCTGCGCGTAGCCGCGGCGTTCGGCATCAACGGCGATGTCACCGCCAAGGCCGAGGCGCTACTGGCAGCGGGGGTCGACGTGCTGGTCATCGACACCGCACACGGCCATCAAAGCAAGATGCTCGACGCGCTGCGCGCGGTCCGGTCCTGCCGGCCGGGCGTGCCGGTGGTGGCTGGCAATGTTGTCTCCGCGCAAGGCACCCGCGACCTGTTCGAGGCCGGCGCCGACATCGTCAAAGTCGGGGTGGGACCAGGAGCGATGTGCACCACCCGGATGCTGACCGGAGTCGGGCGGCCGCAGTTCTCCGCGGTGGCCGAGTGCGCGGCCGCGGCACACGCGGCCGGTGGTCACATCTGGGCCGACGGCGGGGTGCGCCACCCGCGAGACGTCGCCCTGGCGCTGGCCGCCGGCGCGGCGAACGTGATGATCGGCTCCTGGTTCGCCGGCACCTTCGAGTCGCCAGGTGAGCTGCAACGCGACGAGACCGGCCAGCCGTACAAGGAGTCCTACGGGATGGCCTCCAAGCGCGCCGTTGCCGCCCGCACCACCAGCGACGACACCTTCGACCGCGCCCGCAAAGCACTTTTCGAGGAGGGTATCTCCACCGCTCGGATGTATCTCGATCCACAGCGGCCAGGGGTCGAGGACCTCATCGACTACATCTGCGCCGGAGTGCGCAGCGCCTGCAGCTACGCCGGCGCCCGGACGCTGCCCGCGCTATCCGAGCGGGCGGTGATCGGGGTGCAGTCAATCGCCGGCTTCGCCGAGGGACGCCCGCTACCCCGAGGCTGGTGACGGCCGCGGACTGATCAAGGGATGCGGCCGCGACGAAGTAGATCCTGCAACGCTGCGGCCGCCGGTTCGCAGGATGCGGTCTCGCCCAACGGGTGCGAGACCGCACCGGGAACGACCGGTTGCGGCCCGTCGGCCCGGTAACAGCTCACCCGCCGCCACCCGCCGTCAGTGTCCGGCACCATCAGCGCGGCCACCGGACGCAGCCGCTCGGGACGCAGCGGCACCGAGCCGCCCTGTAGCAGACTGAATTCGGCCATCACCCGGCTCAGCGCCACGGCGCCACGCTCGCCCGATCGGCGGGGACCGCCGGGCAACCGCAGCCCCGCCGGGGTGGGCAGCAGTGCCAAGCTGGAGTCGCTGATCCGCAGCCATGCGACCTCGGCACGCACGTCACCGCCTCCGTTGGGCCGCCAGGCCGCGAGTTGATCCAGCAGTTCGGCCGGGTTGCCCGCCCGCAGCAGCTGCGCGGCAGGCAGCCCAGCCCGAATCAACGCGTCAAGCTGTTCGGCCATCGGATTGAGCAAGCCGGTCGGGTCCAGCACGCCGCAGGGTTTGTCGCTGAGCCCCAGCGCCTGCTCGGTGAGCAGCGTGAGCAGATCGGCTAACACGTCGATCCCGCCGGGCAGCACCACAACAGCGTCAGACAGCAGCCGCACCGCGTCCATCCGTCCGACCGGCCCGTCCACCGCCCGCCGGTCAGCGGCACGAGTGCCTGGTAAGGCGCCCCGGGGTACGACTTCCACGACGTCAGATTCCGGCCCGATGGTGTCGAATGGGACCGGCCCGGCAACTCCGAGCACCAACCCCCAGCCTCGATGACCGAGCTCGGTTTCCAATTGCCGGACGGCGCCGGCGAACTGCGCAGCACCTCCGAGAATGCCGATCCGCACACAGACACGTTAGCCCGAATGGCGTCGCACTGGCGTGCAGTGCGCTCGACATAAGCCTGTACACCCGTAGAATTGACCGAACCCGGTCCCACGAGGAGTGTGACGAACTCGGTGCCTGCCGCATCGACGCCTGGCAGCTGTACATCGCCGGGCTGCCGGCCCGGCCACCCCCACTCACCATCGGCGCGGACGATGTAATGGGCGTCCTACGTGATATCTGGGACTTCTTGGCTCCGTTGTGGGGCCTGTTCGGGTTGGCTGTACTGACCGCGGGCACCTTCGTCTTTGTCGCTGGTGAATTCTCCCTCGCCACCCTGGAACGCAGCACTGTCGATGCGCACGTCCAGCAGGTCGGAGACCGTCGGTCCCGCCAGGTTCAGCATGCTCGCAACACGCTGTCCTTCCAGCTTTCCGGCGCTCAGGTCGGCATCACGATCACCACTCTGCTTACTGGGTACGTGGCCCAGCCGGCCATCGCCGGTTTGATCCGGCCCGCCCTGCAAGCAGTCGGGTTGTCCACGAGCGCCGTCGACGGGGTCTCTCTGGGCGTCGGGTTAACGTTGGCGACCGCGTTGTCGATGGTTTTCGGCGAGCTCGTGCCGCAGAATCTGGCGATCTCCAGGCCGCTGCAGACAGCCCGGCAGGTCGCCGGGCCGGTCAACGCGTTCTCGATCGGCTTCCGCTGGTTGATCTCTGCTCTGAACGGCGCGGCGAACTGGATTGTCCGCCGGCTGGGAATCGAACCGGCGGAAGATCTGCGCTCGGCTCGTTCACCGCAGGAGCTCGGTTCGCTGGTTCGCAGCAGCGCTGCACAGGGCACGTTGGACCAGGGCACCGCAACCTTGCTGGATCGTTCGCTGCGCTTCGGTGAGCGCACCGCTGAGGAGTTGATGACCCCTCGGGTCCGGGTTGAGGCGCTGCAGGCGGATGAACCGGTACTTGCTTTAGTGGACGTCGCGCGGCGGACCGGATTGTCCCGCTTCCCGGTCTACGGCAGCGACCTCGACGACGTCCGCGGCGTGGTGCACGTCAAGCAGGCCTTCGCGGTGCCAGCCGGCCTGCGGGCGAAGTCCCGGGTCGGCGTGCTGGCCAGCGCTGTCCCCACGGTTCCGAGCTCGCTGGACGGCGATGCGCTGCTCGACCGGTTACGGGGCCAGGGTCTGCAAGTCGCGATTGTGGTCGACGAGTACGGCGGTACCGCCGGGATCGTCACCCTCGAGGACTTGGTGGAGGAGATCGTCGGTGAGGTGCGCGACGAGCACGATCCGCTGGAGGTCTCCCCGGTGCGAGCGCTCGACGAGCAGAGCTGGATCATCTCCGGGCTGTTACGAGCCGACGAGGTGGCCGATGCGGTGGGATTCGAAATGCCCGAGGGTGACTACGAGACCGTAGCCGGGCTGGTGCTGGAGCGACTGGGCCGCATTCCCGACGTCGGCGACGAGGTTGCCCTCGACGGGTGGCGGCTGACCGTGGTGCGGATGGACCGCCGTCGCATTGCCGATCTGCGACTCACCCGGACCGCGTTCGCTGAGCAGGCGGTGCCGTGAGTGCCGCCGTGCTGGTCGTTGCGCTGATGCTGCTAGCCGGTAACGCGTTCTTCGTCGGTGCCGAATTCGCCTTGATCAGCGCCCGGCGAGATCGGTTGGAGACGATGGCCAAGCGCGGGGTACAGCGGGCTGCCACGGTCATCCGCGCCGGGCAGCAGCTGCCGCTGATGCTGGCCGCAGCACAGCTCGGGATCACCATCAGCTCGCTGGGGCTCGGTTCGCTCGGTGAACCCGCCGTCGCCGCCCAGCTGGAGCGGTTGACCGATCCGCTCGGCGTCCCCGACGCGGTAACTCATACCGTCGCCTTCGTCATTGCGCTGGGCATCGTCACAGTGGCGCACATCCTGCTCGGAGAGATGGTGCCCAAGAACATTGCCATCGCGGGCCCAGAGCGTACGGCACTGTGGATGGTGCCCCCGCTGGTCGCCTTCACGCGGCTGACTCGACCAGTCATCGCGCTGTTCAGCCACGTCGCACGGCTGGTTGTGCACCTGTTTGGCGTGCAGCCTCGCGACGAGCTGGGCAGCGCCTACAGCCCCGAAGAACTAGCCAATCTGATCGCTGACTCCAGCCGGGAAGGACTGCTCGACAGCCAAGAACAGCGCAGGTTGACCCAAACATTGTCAACAATGCAACGCAGCGTCGACGACGTGCTCATCCCGATATCCGGGCTGACGACGGTTCCTGCCGAACCCACCCTGGGCGACATCGAGCGCGCCGTAGCGCAGACCGGTTTCTCCCGCTTCCCGCTCCGCGCCGATAGCCAGGGGGGCGAGTCGCAGCTGGTGGGTTACCTGCACGTCAAGGACGTGCTCGGGTTGCTCGGCAGACCCCCGGACACACCGGTACCGGGGGGCATCGCTCGCCCGCTACCTGACGTGGCATCCACGGCCAAGCTCGGCGAGGCACTGGCGCTGCTGCGCCGCTCCGGCAGCCACCTCGCCCGCGTCATTGGGCCCGATGCGGGCACTAAAGGCGTCGTCGCGTTGGAGGATCTGGTCGAGGAGTACGTCGGCACGGTGCGCGACGCGACTCACGTTGTAGCGGAGCGGCTAGTGACCCGTCAGGAGCTGAACTCCTCCACCGGGGGACAGCAACACATCAGATTGCGGTCCCCGTAGGCCTGGTCGATCCGCCGAACCGGCGGCCACACCTTGGCTGCCGCCCGGCCCGCCGGGTAGGCGGCGAGTTCCCGGCTGTAGGGATGATCCCACTTGTCGGCCAGACAGCTTGCCGTGTGTGGCGCACAGCGCAGCGGATTGTCGTCGGCAGGCCACTCCCCCTCGGCCACCCGGGCGATCTCGTCCCGAATCGCGATCATGGCATCGCAGAACCGATCAAGCTCGGCAAGATCCTCGCTTTCGGTGGGCTCGACCATCAAGGTGCCGGCCACCGGGAAGGACATCGTCGGAGCGTGCAGACCGTAGTCGGTCAACCGCTTGGCGACATCCTCCACGGTGACGCCGGTGGCCTTGGTGATCGGCCGCAGATCCAGAATGCATTCGTGCGCTACCAGCCCGCCGGGACCAGCCTGCGGGGTATCAGCACAGCTGCCGGTATAAAGCACGGGAAAGTGCGATTCGAGGCGTCGGGCGACGTAGTTGGCAGCCGCCACCGCGGTGAGCGTGGCGCGGCGCAGGCCGTCAGCACCCATCATCCGGATATACGCCCAGCTGATCGGCAGGATTGACGCGCTGCCCCAGGGTGCCGCGGACACCGGTCCCACCGCCGCGTCGGGGGCCGTCTCCGGGTGCCCAGGCAGGAACGGGGCCAGGTGGGCCCGTACGCCGATCGGTCCCACTCCCGGGCCGCCGCCACCGTGCGGGATACAGAACGTCTTGTGCAGGTTGAGGTGGCTGACGTCGGCGCCGAAGCGGCCCGGCCGAGCCAAACCGAGCAGCGCGTTGAGGTTGGCCCCGTCGACATAGACCTGTCCCCCTGCGTCGTGCACCAGCTCGCAGACCTGCGTCACACCACACTCGTATACCCCGTGCGTGGACGGATAGGTAATCATGATCGCGGCCAGCTCGGTACCGTGCTTGGCGATCTTCGCGCGGAGGTCGTCGAGGTCGACGTCGCCGTTGCGGTCACACCCGACGACGACGACCCGCATCCCCGCCATCACCGCCGATGCGGCGTTGGTGCCATGCGCACTCGACGGGATGAGGCAGATGTCGCGACCGGTCTCGCCGCGGCTGCGGTGGTAGGCGCGGATCGCCAGCAGACCCGCGAACTCGCCCTGGCTGCCGGCGTTGGGCTGCAGGCTCACCGCGTCGTAACCGGTGAGTGCGGCCAGCCAGCGCTCCAGGTCACTGACTACGTCGAGCAAGCCCTGCGCGTCTTCCCGCGCGGCGAACGGGTGCAGCTCGGCGAACTCTGGCCAGCTGATCGGCTCCATCTCAGCAGTCGCGTTGAGCTTCATCGTGCAGGAGCCCAGCGGGATCATGCTGCGGTCCAGTGCCACGTCCTTATCGGCGAGCATGCGTAGATAGCGCAGCAGCGCTGTCTCACTGCGGTGGGTGGAGAAAACCGGGTGGGTAAGGAACGGCGAGGTTCGCCGTAACGCGTTAGGAATCGCGTCCGGAATCTCGCGATCGAGGACGTCCGGATCACCGGCCGGTACGCCGAACGCCTCCCATACCAGCCGAAGGTGCTCCCGAGTCGTGGTCTCAGCGCAGTTGACCCCGACGTGATCACGGTCGGCCTGCCGAAGGTCCACGCCGGCTGCGCGAGCGGTGCTGACCACCTCGGCGGCCCGCCCCGGCACCCTGGCAAGGACCGTGTCGAAGAACGCGTCGAACACCACGTCGACGCCGCCGTCGCGCAGCCCCGCGGCGAGCACCGCAGCCATCCGGTGCGCCCGCCGCGCGATGTCCCGCAGCCCCTCCGGGCCGTGGTACACCGCGTACATCGAGGCGATCACGGCCAGCAGCACCTGCGCGGTGCAGATGTTGCTGTTGGCCTTATCCCGCCGAATGTGCTGCTCACGAGTTTGCAGCGTCAGGCGCAACGCCGGTGAGCCGTCTGCGTCGCGGGACACTCCGACCAGCCGGCCGGGCAACTGGCGCTCCAGACCGCTGCGCAGCGCCAGGTAGGCGGCGTGTGGCCCACCGAAACCCATCGGTACACCGAAGCGCTGAGTGGATCCGATCGCCACGTCGGCGCCGATCTCTCCCGGCGGTACCAGCAACGTCAGCGCGAGCGGGTCGGCTGCGACGGCTACCGCCGCGCCGCGTTGGTGTGCTTGCTCGATGAGCAGCGCGTGGTCGCGCAACACACCGGAAGCACCCGGATAGGACAACAGCACTCCGAAGAAGTCGCCGTCCGGGAGCCCGCTGCCCACATCGGCGGTCTGCAGCTCGATCCCCAGCGGCTCAGCACGGGTAGCCAGCACAGCCAGCGTCTGCGGCAATGTGTCCGCGTCGACCACGAACCGCGATGACGTGGTCCGGCTCGCTCGGTGCAGCAAGGCCATCGCCTCGGCGGCCGCCGTGGCTTCGTCAAGCAAGGAAGCATTGGCCAGCGGTAGACCGGTGAGGTCACAGATCATCGTCTGGAAGTTGAGCAGCGCTTCCAGCCGACCTTGGGAAATCTCCGGTTGATACGGCGTATAAGCGGTGTACCAGGCCGGGTTCTCCAGCACCGAGCGGCGGATCACCGGCGGAGTCACGGTGCCGTGGTACCCCATCCCGATCATCGGCACCCGCGGATGGCACCGGGCGGCCCGCTCGCGCAGTTCGGCCAGTGCCTGCACGTCTGTGGCCGCCGCGGGAAGGTCTGAAGCGATCTCCGGGTCGGCGGCTTGGTCCAGGAGGCCAGCCGGGAGCGCAAGCCGGGCGAGCTGGTCCAATGACTCCACACCGATGACATCCAGCATTCGGGCCAGCTGAGCCGGACGCGGCCCGATGTGTCGGTCGGCGAACGGGGTGCCGTGCTCAAGGTCGGACAGTGAGCGACGGTCGGCTGTACTCATTGCGAAGGTTCGCTCCTTCGACGCCAGGGCAACGATGGTGTCCGGCACGGGCTAGGCGACTACTCACCTACCGTACCCGTGGGGATTGCCAGCCCTACGCCCCCGGCACCGGCTGTGATCAGCTACACAGCTGTGCTTCAGCTGATTCGACGCGTCCGCCGACGCTTGGTCAGCTCGTCCTCTGGAGCCGCCGCGACGTGCCCGCCGTCGGCGCGCTCCGGGGGAAACTGCCTGATCGATCCGGCGATTTCCTTCATCGCACCACTGACGGCGATACCGAATACGCCCTGCCCGCCCTGCAACAGATCCACCACCTCCTCCGGGGAGGTGCACTCATAGACCGTGGTGCCATCGCTGAACAGCGTGATCCGCGCCAGGTCGCGAACTCCGCGGCGGCGCAGGTGCTCGACGGCCACCCGGATGTTCTGCAGCGAGACACCGGTGTCCAGCAGCCGCTTGACCACTTTGAGTACCAGGATGTCTTTGAAGGAGTACAGCCGTTGGCTGCCGGATCCGGAGGCACCGCGGATCGAGGGCACGACCAGGTTCGTCCGCGCCCAGTAGTCCAGCTGGCGGTAGGTGATCCCGGCGATCTGGCAGGCCGCTGGACCTCGGTAGCCAAGCAGTTGATCGGTCAAGCCATGCGGATCAGCCAGAACGGAATCGGGGAACAGGGTGCCTTGCGCCGCAGGCTCGCCCGCTGCGCCCTGCGGTCCATCGACCACCCATGCCTCCCACGCCTTGCGCCGGTAACTCGTCAGCCACGCTACCCGTGACGGATCCTCCGGCCGTCCGGGACGAATCACACTGGCCCGACTTGCTGTGAGGGTCGACGGTAGGCGTCGATGGGTGGTGGGTCAATCCGACGCGCGGAGTCTCACCCTCAACCTCAACTTAAGACATCCGCTCCGCTCCGCGACGATTGCCAGGTATCCGCTCCGCGACAGCGATTATGTGTCCGCTCCGCGGAAATCCTCCGGGGAGACCGAGTCGAGGAACTCCCGGAATTTTTCAACCTCGTTCTCCTGCTCATCAGGGATGATCAAGCCAGCCTCGGAGAGCACCGACTCCTCGACGTGGATCGGCACCCCCACCCGCAGCGCTAGGGCGACCGAGTCGCTGGGCCGAGCGGACACGCGCACGTTACCGTCGAAGACCAGCTCGGCGAAGAAGGTGCCCTCTTGCAGTTCGGTGATCCGAACCTGCTTCAGCTCCCTGCCCAGCGCGCTGATCACATCTTTGAGTAGGTCGTGAGTCATGGGTCGGGCCGGTTGCACGCCCTGCTGCTCCAAGGCGATGGCAGTCGCCTCCCCCGAACCGATCCAGATCGGCAGGTAGCGTTCGCCCTCAGTCTCCCGAAGCAACAGGATCGGCTGGTTCGCCGGCAACTCCACCCGGACCCCGACGACACGCATCTCGCTCATCGCGTTGCGCCTCCCTCCCGCCGCACCCTGCCGTCCGGGTGCCTCGAGGATCGTCGTGCTCGGCGGTGGATTGGGTACCGGCCGTTCGCTGCCAGCCCAGTGAAGTCTCCACCATCGTTACCTTAAGACGCTACACGCGGCACCCTCCCGATGCCGAGTCCCGCGGCAATCCAAATTCGCTCAGTTCCCGATGACGCCGCGCAGCCCGATCTTCACGAGGAGCGCATGCAGCCGCAATGACAGCACCGCCAACTCCCGGACCACCTCGTCGGCGCGAGCTCGCGCGTCGGGATCTCGCTGCCGGCTCATCGGAGTGGCGATCTGCGCCAGCAGACCCACCTCCCGATCAGCCGACGCGCGGAAGGACCGTAGGTGCCGTGGTTCGAGCCCGAAATCAGTCATCGCTCGGGCGGTCTTCGCCACGAGCACCGCATCGGTGTCGTAGAAGCCAGCTGAACCCGGCCGGACCAGGCCGAACTGCTCAAGCTCGGCCAGCGCCGCGCGCCCGATGCCGGCGACGGCGAGCAACTCCTCCTGGGTGACGCGCGTGGTTTCGGCGGAGTCGAGGTTCTCCGACCAGCCAGGGGTCGACCGTGGCCAGTTCAGATCAGAGCGTCTTTCAGACAGACCCTCAGGGCCCCCGCGGTCCACCGAGTCAAGGTGCTCTTTGATGACCCTCAACGGGAGGTAATGGTCGCGCTGAGCGGCCAGCACGTAGCGCAGCCGGGCAACGTCCGCCGGCGAGAACTGCCGGTAGCCCGCAGCGCTTCGTTCCGGCTGGACGAGCCCCTCGGATTCCAGAAATCTGATCTTTGAGATGGTGACGTCGGGGAAGTCAGTTCGCAGCTGCGCGAGCACTGACCCGATGCTCGCCCCGGAGAGATCCCCGGAGCGGTCCGGAGCCGTCACCGGGACCCCTGGTCAGCCCTTCGTTCCCCGGCACGCGGCCCGGTCAGGAATACCAGCCGGAACTTGCCGATCTGCACCTCATCACCATTGGCCAGCAAAGCGGTATCCACCGGCTCGCGGTTGACGTAGGTGCCGTTGAGGCTGCCGACGTCCACTACCACGAACTCACCACCCTCGCGGCGGAACTCGGCGTGCCGGCGGGACACCGTCACGTCGTCGAGGAAGATGTCGCTTTCCGGATGCCGACCCGCGCTCGTGGTGGACCGGTCGAGAAGGAACCGGGAACCGGCGTTAGGGCCTCGCTTGACCACCAGCAGAGCTGAGCCGGCAGACAATGCGTCGAGGCCGGCAACGGGCGGCGCCGGTGCCTCGACACCCTCGACCTCGGCGAGGAAGTCCGCCCGGAACGTCGATGTCTGCTCCGGGCCCCGCTCCGGTGGCACACCGGGCCCGTCGTTGGTGCTCACGCTGGGCTCTCCTCACGGGGTGGTCGTCTCACGCGGTGGTCGTCGTTGATCGGATCACAACCTATCGTGCCACCCGCAGGCGTGGGGACAGAGGTCAGCCGTCCTCCTCGATCAGGATGCGGTAGTCGTCGGCATCCATCAACGAGTCCGTCGCTGACCGATCCGCCAGCTTGACTTCGATCATCCAACCCACCCCGTAAGGGTCTGAGTTGACCAGTTCAGGGCTGTCCTGCAGAGCTTCGTTGCAGGCGATCACCTCACCCGCTACCGGCGCGAAGATCTCCGACACACTCTTGGTCGACTCCACCTCGCCGACCGGTTCTCCTGGCGCCACCGAGTCCCCGACTGGCGGTAACTCCACGTAAACGACGTCTCCGAGTTGCCGCTGCGCATAGTCGGTGATGCCGATCCGTACCGTTCCCTGCGCGCCAGCTAGTACCCACTCGTGCTGCGAGGTATACCGCAGCTCCTCGGGAACCACAGCGGGCTCCTCCACATTATCCCCCATTCATTGAACCGGTGGCGTCCCTCGTGGCGCGCACCGTCAGCCGAACTTGAAGTAAGTACAGGATTCCCGACCAGACGTACAGCGCGCCGCCCCATCCGGTGAAGGCCACCGCGAAGGCCTGAGCCACCGCGCCCACCCAACCATGCGCGTCGTGGGCGAGAAGCAGGAAAGGAAAGGCATAGAGCAGGCAGAGAGTCGCCGCCTTGCCCACGTAGTGCACCGGCAGCGGGCCGTGGCCGTGGTGCCGCAGCACGGGCAGACTCAACAACAGCGCCAGGTCCCGGCCGAGCAGCACCGCTATCACCCACCACGGTAGGACGTCCCGTATACCGAACGCGAGCAGTGTGCTCAGCGTGTACAGCCGGTCGACCGCAGGATCAAGCAACGCGCCCAGCTTGCTGGACTGGTTCAGCAGCCGGGCGAGTTTGCCGTCCAACCAGTCGGTGAGACCCGATAGGGCCAGCACGAGCACCGCGAGCAGGTCCTCGTGCGGGCCCAGCAGCAGCCACAGGAACAGCGGGACACCTACCAGCCGAAGCAGGCTGAGTGCGTTGGGCACGGTAAGCAGCCGGTCTGCCGGATCCGACGCCTGCGGCCGGGGTTGGCTCGGACGCCCGCCGCTGGGTTGGCGCTGCATAGTAGCTACTTTCGTTTGAAACTGAGCGATGGCCGTGGGATTCTGCACCGTTAGCGCTCGCTATTGGCGATCTTGAGAACACCGTGCACGCTCGAAGTCCACAGCCTAGGCACAGCCCCGCCTCGATCAATCAGAACTGGGTGTGCGCTAGCCAGTGCTCCAGGACGCTGGCGTCGCCGAGCACGTCGATGGGCGCCTCGTGGGGTGCGACGCGGCGCATCAGCACTAGTAGCAGGGACACCACTGGACCGCGCACCGCGACATCGCCTTTGGTGTGGCCATGTTCCCAGACCGGGCCCGACGGCGTCCGGCGCACGATCCACTCCCCCGCCTCACCAAGCCCCGGTTCGGTGGAATGCAGGTGCAGGATCTGGCCTTGTCCGCGCAGCTCGGCGAGCTGCGGGCGGCGCTTCACGGCTTGCGGCCTGCTGAGAAAACCCAGCCACTCCGAGATCGCATCAGCGGCGAGATCAGCCTCCAGGGTGAACGCGCCGCCCAGCGCGAGTTCGGCGTCGGCACGGTGCACCGCGGTCTCATGCGCCATCCGGCGGCCCCAGAAACCGACGCTGTGGTCATCGGCCCAGCTCCACACGGGCGTCCGCGGGTCAGCCGCCCGAATCGCGCCCACCAGCGCGCCAGCACCATCGCGCAACCAGGCGGCCAGCTTGTCGGCGTCCGCGGGTGCCTCGGTCGCGGTCAGCTCACTGCGGTCGGGTGGGGTGGTGGCCGGTCGACTGACGATCGCGGTGGCCCACCGATGGGTCTGCCCAAGATGCTCGGTGAGTTGGTACAACGTCCAGTCCGGGCAGGTCGCGACCTGCCGCTGCAGATCGGCACCGGCCAGTGCTTCACCGAACAAAGCGGACTGCGCGGCCAGCGCATTGAGGTAGCGATCCTCGCTTAGCGGAGCCATCGAATTGCCCTCCCTGTAGTCGTTCATCGCGGGTCCTCCGAGTAGCCGTCATGGACTCGCAGGCAGAGCACTTTTACGTTGGTAGTGCGGCGCCGCACCAGGTGGTGTGCACTGTGCTCTATGGCCTCGCATTCTGCCTCGCATCCGCAAGATCCCGTCCAGCGCGCGCTCGGTGGTGGCTGGGGCACCTTTCTCGCGGCGGCAGCGCGGTCCCCTCGCGATGTCGGCACCCTGCTGCCCTCCGGTCCTGAGCTGGCCCAGCGGCTGGCCGCTGTGGTGGCTGGAGCCGGCCGGCCTGGACGTCCCGCGGTCGTGGTGGAGATCGGCGCGGGTGGCGGGGCGGTCACCACGGCGATCGTCCGCGAGGCAGACCCGGACGCGGTGGTGATCGCGGTCGAGAAGGACCCCGGGCTCGCCGACCGGTTGCGGTCCCGCCAGCTCGGGGTGCGGGTGGTCACCGCGGATGCCGCCACGCTTCCGGCCATCCTCGCCGACCACGGCGTGGACTGCGCCGATGTGATCGTCTCGGTGCTGCCGTGGAGCCTGTTCGGGCCGCGGCAACAACGGGAGTTCTTGACGATCTTTGCCGGTGCGCTGCACCCCGACGGTGTGTTCACCGCCGCGGCTTACAGCGCGGGCTACTGGACAGCAGCTGCGCGCCGGTTTCGCATCGAGCTGGAGCGGACGTTCGGCGAGGTGCTGCCCACCCGGACGCTGTGGCGGCACCTGCCGCCAGCCATGACCTATGTCTGCCGGCGCCCGGTGGTTACCCGTCCGGTCATAACCGACGGCATCACCGCGGATCCGAATCGATGAGTAGCCGGCCATTGAGCCTGGTAACGCGTAACGCACGCTTCACCACCTGGGCACCGGTGCCGTTGTCGTAGGTGACGTCGACGGGCACTCGCACTGAACCGTCGGAATTATCCGTGACCCCGAAGGCGTTGCGGGCGCTGACCGAGGAGTACTGGCTCCAGTACGACTGGAAGCCCGACTCGCCGGTGAAGGCAGCCTGCGCGGTGGGTGACAGCATCTGCCAGGCCGTCGACACGTCGTTCATCCCGTTGTAGTAATTGATCACAAGTTGGCCGGCGTCGCTCCATCCGATCGGCTGGGCGTGGTCCACCCGCTGCACTTGCGGCGGCGGTGGTAGGACCGGGGTCGGCGTTGCCGCCGGCGCAGCTGCCTGCCCGACGGCGTGGGCGCCCTGTTGCCCGGCTGAGCCTCCGGACAGCAGCGCCTCGACTCCGGTGAACACGAGCACCGCGAGGACAGCTCCGGTGAGCAAGCCCACCCTGAGCCGCCGCTGCCTGCGGCCGGTAGGGGAGCGGTAGGCGGACCTACCCGGTGGCAACGATGCCGCCCGCGGTGGCGAATCGAACAGCGGGGCGGACGCCATGGTCGGCGTCGGGTCCACGCGCTCGGTTGTGGTCACTCGGGTTGGCAACGGCGTGGTGCCTGACCACGACGCCGGGCGGGTCGTCCGTACTGCGGCGAGTTCCTGGCTAGCGCGGTGCATGCCGGGGCGCTGCGCCGGGTCCGTCGCCAGCAGCCGCATCAGCACGGCCGATAGCGCGCCTGCCTGCCAGGGAGGTCGCACCTGGCCGCCGGCCACCGCGTGCAGCAGAGCGAGCGGGTTGTCGATGTCGCCGAACGGACCGCATCCCTCCACCGAGGCGTAGAGCGTGGCGCCGAGGGAGAAGACATCCGACGCCGGCGTCGGGACCTGCCCGCGAGCCACCTCCGGTGCGAGGTAGGCCGGGGTACCGGCCATCATCCCGGTCTGGGTGACGGTGACATCACCCGCGGCGCGCGAGACGCCGAAGTCGGTGATCTTCGCGATGCCGTCGTCGGAGATCAAGATGTTCCCGGGCTTGACGTCGCGGTGCACGATCTGGGCGGCGTGCGCGGCGGCCAGCGCCGAGGCGATCTGCCTGCCGATCGAGGCGACTTCCGGCACCGGAAGGCAGCCACGCTCAGCCAGGACCGCCGCGAGGCTGCGCGACCGCAGGTACTCCATCACCAGGCAAGGCTCACCCTCGTGCTCGGCCACGTCATAGACGACGATGGCGTTCGGGTGATGCAGGCGTGCGGCGATGCGTGCTTCGCGCAGCGCCCGGGCCCGGGCTTCGTCGCTCGCCCGAGGGCTCAGGTACGGCTGCACCAGCAGCTGTTTCACCGCTACTACCCGCTGCAGCCGCAGGTCCATCGCGCGCCAGACGACGCCCATGCCGCCAACGCCGATTCGATCGAGCACCCGGTAGTGACCGGCGATCAGCTCACCCATGTCGATATGCGGTCACCCCCCTTTGTGCCGTGCATACGCATGGCACGCGGCATCCCCGACCGGAAACCAGATTATCCCGCCGGAGCCGCGTCGGCACGCCAACTCCAGCCTCCGCCGCTTCGCCCTGGTCGGCCCCGCTTTGCCTCGGACGAAGGGCCGGGGGCACCATCGTGTCACCATGACGCTCACCGCGACGCTACCCGGCGCTACCGGGCCCGACGAGCTCTTCGACACCTTTGTGGCCTGGGTCTCAGAGCAGGGCCTGGTGCTGTATCCGGCCCAGGAGGAGGCGCTGATAGAGATCGTGTCCGGCTCGAACGTGATCCTGGCCACACCGACCGGGTCCGGTAAGAGTCTGGTCGCGACCGGTGCGCACGCGACGGCGCTGGCGCAGCGCAGGCGCAGCGTGTACACCGCGCCGATCAAGGCATTGGTATCGGAGAAGTTTTTTGCCGCGTGTGACGTTTTCGGTGCCGATCAGGTCGGGATGCTGACCGGTGACTCCAGCGTCAACGCCGAGGCCCCCATCATCTGCTGCACTGCTGAGGTGCTGGCCAATATGGCGCTACGCAGCGGACCGGATACCGATGTGGGCCTAGTCGTGATGGATGAGTTCCACTATTACGCCGACCCGGACCGCGGTTGGGCGTGGCAGGTACCGCTGCTCGAGCTCCCGCAGGCTCAGTTCCTGCTGATGTCCGCGACACTCGGCGACGTCAGCCGCTTCGTGCCGGACTTGACCCGGCGCACCAGCCGCCCTACCGCGGTGGTCCACTCCGCGCAGCGACCGGTTCCGCTGCACTTCCGGTACGTGACGACACCACTGCACGAGACGCTGGAAGAACTGCTGGCCATCAAGGCGGTGCCCGTCTACGTGGTGCACTTCACTCAGGCGGCGGCCGCCGAGCAGGCGCAGGCGCTGACCAGTATCAACGTCTGCAGTCGGGCTGAAAAGGATGCCATCGCCGAGCTGATCGGTGGGTTCCGGTTCACGGCTGGTTTCGGGCGGACCCTGTCCCGGCTGGTGCGTCATGGGATCGGGGTACATCACGCCGGGATGCTGCCGCGGTATCGCCGGCTCGTCGAGCGACTCGCCCAGGCCGGCCTCCTGAAGATCATCTGCGGTACGGACACTCTCGGCGTCGGGATCAACGTGCCGATCCGCACGGTGCTGCTCACCGCGCTGGGCAAGTACGACGGCACCCGCACCCGCCACCTCACCGCCCGGGAGTTCCACCAGATCACCGGGCGCGCCGGCCGGGCCGGCTACGACATTGCAGGCGATGTCGTCGTGCAGGCCCCTGACCACGTGGTGCAGAACACCAAGGCCGTCGCCAAGGCCGGAGATGATCCCCGCAAACGTCGCAAGATCGTGCACAAGAAAGCTGCCGAGGGATCGGTGTCCTGGAGCGATCGCACCTTCGACCGGCTGGTCGCAGCCGAACCGGAACCGCTGACATCCAGTTTCGCGGTGACCCATGCCATGGTGCTCAACGTCGCCAACCGCCCCGGTGACGCGTTCGCGGCGATGCGCCACCTGCTCACCGACAACCATGAGGACCGCCCCGCGCAGCGCCGGCACATCCGTCAGGCCATCGCGATCTACCGAGCGTTGTTGGCTGCGGGCGTCGTCGAGCGATTACCGGTCCCGGACGCCCAGGGCCGCACCGTGCGGCTCACCGGTGACCTGCAACTCGACTTCGCGCTGAACCAGGCGCTGTCGCCGTTCGCGCTGGCCGCGATCGACCTGCTCGACCCCGAGTCGGTTGACTACCCGTTAGACGTGCTGTCGGTGCTCGAGGCCACCCTCGACGATCCTCGGCAGGTGTTGAGCGCGCAACTGTCCAAGGCCAAAGGCGAGGCCGTGGCGGCGATGAAGGCCGAGGGCATCGAGTACGAGGAGCGGATGCGACTGCTGGAGGACGTCAGCTACCCGATGCCGCTGGCTGAGCTGCTCGACGCCGCGTTCGAGATCTACCGGGCAGGTCACCCGTGGGTGGCCGACCACCGGCTGTCCCCCAAGTCAGTCGCCCGGGATCTCGCCGAGCGGGCGATGACCTTCACCGAGTACGTCGGGTTCTACGGCCTGGCCCGCTCCGAGGGTCTGGTGCTGCGCTACCTCGCCAACGCCTACCAGGCGTTGCGCCGCACAGTCCCCGAGGACGCCAAGACCGACGCGCTGCGGGACGTGCAGGAGTGGCTCGGTGAACTGGTCCGCCAGGTCGACTCCAGCCTGCTGGACGAATGGGAGAAACTGCGAGACCCGCAGACGCAGGACGCAGTACCGGCATCGATAGATCAGCGACCTCCGCCGGTGACAGCCAATGCGCGGGCCTTTCGGGTACTGGTCCGTAATGCGCTGTTTCGCCGGGTGGAGCTGGCTGCCCGCCAGCGGTGGGACGAGCTCGGGGAGCTCGACGCGGACGCCGGGTGGGACGCGGAGTCCTGGCGGCAGGCCGTGGAACCATACTTCGTCGAGCATGCCGAGATCGGCACCGGCGCTGACGCGCGCGGCCCAGATCTGCTGATCATCGACGAGCAGCCCGACCGGTGGGTGGTGCGCCAGATCTTCGACGATCCGGCCGGGCACCACGACTGGGCCATCGATGCCGAGGTCGATCTAGCGGCGTCCGACGAGTCCGGGACCGCCGTAGTGTGGGTGACCGCGGTAGGCCGGATGTAACCCCCGGCGAAGGCCCGTGCGCAACGGTCAGGACGGCTCGTTGCCTGGCTTCCACTTGATGCCGCACCCGAGACTGGGCACCTGCGGTTCGGGAACCGGCTGTCCAGCCAGTACCAGGTCCAGCGCCGCCCGCAATGCCTTGCCGTTCACCGGAGCATCGTTGCGTGGGCGAGACTCGTCGAACTCGCCCCGGTAGACGAGCCGGCGCTGGGCGTCATAGAGGAAGAAGTCCGGGGTGCACGCGGCCCGGTAGTCCCGCGCGACCTGCTGGCTGTCGTCCAGGAGGTACGGGAAGGTGAACCCAGCGCGGTGGGCTTGTTCGGTCAGCCCGTCCAGACCATCGTCGGGATATCTCTTGATGTCATTGCTGCAGATCGCCACCGCAGTCACATCCGCTGCGTACTCAGCAACCAGCGCACCGAGTTCTCGCTCGAGGTGCCGGACGTAAGGACAGTGGTTGGACAAGAACATCACCAGCAGCGGCCGGCCAGGACCAAGACTGTCTGAGCTGACGATCTGGCCGTCGAGAGACGGAAGGGCAAACGCTGGCGCCGGCGTGCCAAGCGGCACCATCAACGAGTTCACTGCCATGGTTCCAAGCCTGCCATCCCGCGCTACTTCGGGAACCTGGGCGCAGGCAAACCCGTCGAAGAGCGCACCATCGTGGTGCGAATTCGACGGGCCTGGCTGCGGACCCTGTTGACGTGCCTGCGTGGACTAGCCTCGGCCCTCCTGGACCTTGCGCACCGCGCCGTCGATCTGGCTGCTGAACTTGCCTTTGGTGCACTGGTCGACGAGACGACCGGCCTGGTCTGCAATCTTGCCGACCGCGTCGGGGTTGGTCTTGGCGTACCGGCGAGCGGCCTCCACGGCCCCCGCCAGCACAACGAGCTTCCCCAGTTTCCCCAGCATCGTATTTCCTCCTTTGGCTGACCAACCACAATCCCCACTAGTCACAGCGGAATGGCGAGGATACCGCGCCCGATCATGGCGCGGGAGGACGGCTGCGGGAATCGGGTCAGCGCAATGATCCGGTCAAAATCCCATCGCCTGGGCCCGGCGCTTCACCTCGCGCCCTCGGTTGGTTCGCAGCGCGCCGATCGGGGTGCCGGGCAGCGAATCCTCCGCCGTGAACAACCAGCGCAGGATCTCCTCGGCGGAGTAGCCGGAGTCGCGCAACAAGGTGATCGTGCCAGGCAGTCCCTTGACAACCGCATCGCCGCTGAGGAACTCCGCGGGGATCAACACCACGCCATTGCGGCGTACCCCCATCAGCTGGCCATCACGCATCATCTGGTGCACTCGGGTTATCGGCAGACCCAGCCGTTGCGCGACATCAGGTAGCGGTAGCACCTCCACCTCAGGGTCGAGCACGTCCAGGGCGATGGCGAGGTCGCTCACGGTGGTCACCATGCCATACCGGCCAGCCGGCGCCCTTCCGCCGTTCGGGGCGCGCCGGTCCGTACGATCCTGTGACTGTGGAGCGACAAGGGCCTGATTACGACGGCAACCTGGTCGGCGCCCTGTTGGAGGGGCGTTACCAGGTTGGTCCGATGCTGGCCCACGGCGGCATGTCCACCGTCTACCGGGGTACCGACACCCGCCTGGACCGTCCGGTCGCGATCAAGGTGATGGCACCGCGGTTCGCCGCCGACCCGCTTTTCCTGCAGCGCTTCGAGCGGGAGGCCCGCGCGGCCGCGCGCTTGCACCATCCTGGAATCGTCGCGGTTCACGACCAAGGTGTCGACTCCTCGTCGATTGGTGACTCGGTCTTCCTGGTGATGGAACTGGTGGACGGCGGAACCTTACGGGACCTGCTGCGTCAGCGCGGCCCACTGCCGGTGTCGCTCGCAGTCTCGGTGGCCGACATGGTGCTGTCGGCGCTGGCCGCGGCGCACTGGGAGGGTCTGGTACATCGAGACATCAAGCCGGAGAACGTCCTCATCGGGCCAGGCGGCGTGGTAAAGGTGGCCGACTTCGGATTGGTCCGCGCAGTGGCCGAGGCCAGCAGCAATACCGGAGACGTCATCCTTGGAACGGTGGCCTACCTTTCCCCCGAGCAGGTCGCGACCGGCGCGGCCGACGCCCGCAGCGATGTCTACGCCACCGGTGTGATGCTCTTCGAAATGCTCACCGGGACACCGCCCTACACCGGCGAGACAGCATTGTCGGTTGCCTATCACCACGTCAACGACGACATGCCGGCCCCGAGCACAGCTGGTGCCGCGGTGCCAGCGCCGCTGGACGACCTCATCGTGCGAGCCACCCGACGGGACCCGGCCGAGCGGCCGCCAGACGCGGCGGCGTTCTTGCGGGAGTTGCAATCAGTGCGAGCCGAGCTGGGAATCGATCGGGTACCCGTACCGGTACCCGCGGTCCCAGCTGGGTTGACCGGCGCCACGGTGGTCCGCCCGCCCGAACACGGACCGCAGGTAACTCGAGCTCTCGCCAGGGACGAGATCGCACCAGTCCTTCCCGCTCCGTACGACGATCCTTACCTCCACGAGCGCGCTCGTAACCGGCGCGCCTTCATCGCCTGGATGGTGATCGTGTTGATGCTCGCGGGCGCGGTCGGCGTGGGCGCATGGTGGCTGGGCAGCGGCCGGTGGACCGTGGTTCCCAATCTCGTGGGTCTGCAACGTGGGGCGGTGGCCGGCACGCTGTCCGCGGCTGAGCTGAAGGCCAATCTCACCGACGACCACAACGACACCGTCCCTGGCGACACGGTGATCCGCAGCGATCCCGCGCCGGGCCAGCGCGCGCTACGCGGCTCGGACATCACCGTGGTGATCTCGCTAGGCCATCCGGTAGTGCCCGACGTGGCAGTAGGAAGCACGCCGGAGGAGGCACAGCGGACAGTCCAGCAGGCGGATCTGAGCCCACGGCTGGATCCCAACGCTGCGAGGTTCGATGACGACGTCCCCGCAGGCGCCGTGCTCAGGCTGCAGCCGAAGTCCGGAACGATGCTTACCGTCGGCGCGCCGGTGACTGTGGTGCTCAGCAAGGGGCCCGCCCCAACCACGGTGCCGGACGTGCGAGGGCTGCCCCAGACTGCGGCGGTCGCAATGCTGTCCCGCGCCGGTCTGACAGTGCAGGTGCAGCGCCAGTTCGACGATCAGATCGCCGGTGGGCGTGCGATCGGCACCGACCCCAAGGCCGGTACCGGCGCTGCCCGCGGCACCAACGTCGTCCTGCTGGTGAGCACCTCGTCGGTCGTTCCCAGTGTGGTCGGGCTGTCGGTCGCGCAGGCTCGCCAGATGCTCGGTGATGCGGGACTGAACAGCACGGTCAGCCAGTCCCCCGGCGGCTTCGGGCTTTTCGGCGGCTTCGGGCTTTTCGGCGCCCCCCCGGACCGGGTGGTGTCGCAGTCCCCGGAGGCCGGCCAGGCCGTTCGCCCTGGGGCTACCGTTGCTCTTACGACGCAGTGAGCGGGTAGCGCACAGCGTCTCCAGCGTTCACGAGCGAAGCATTTCGGCCACCAGGAATGCCAGTTCGAGGGCCTGCTGGGTGTTCAGGCGCGGATCGCACGCGGTGTCGTAGCGACCGGACAGGTCGGCATCGGAGATCTCCTGGGCGCCGCCGAGGCACTCGGTCACGTCCTCCCCGGTGAGTTCCACGTGGATGCCGCCCGGGTGGGTGCCCAGTGCGTGGTGCACTTCGAAGAAGCCCTGCACCTCGTCCACTACCCAGTCGAAGTGCCTGGTCTTGTAACCGGTGGACGACTCGATGGTGTTGCCATGCATCGGGTCGCACTGCCAGATGACCTGGTGCCCGGCGGCGGTGACCTTCTGCACGATCCCGGGCAGTACATCGCGGACCCGTTGCGCCCCCATCCGGGAGATCAGGGTGAGCCTACCCGGCGTGCCATGCGGATCGAGCCGCTCGACGTACTCCACGGCCTGATCCGGGGTGATGCGCGGACCCAGCTTGAGCCCGATCGGGTTGGCCAGTAGCTCAGCGAAAGCGATATGTGCCCCGTCCAGAGCCCGGGTCCGCTCCCCCACCCAGAGGAAGTGCGCGGACAAATCGTAGAGCTTGGGCACGTCGCTGCTGGTGTCCAGGCGGAGCATGGCGCGCTCGTAGTCCAGTACCAGCGCCTCGTGACTGGCATAGATCTCGGTGGACAGCAGTGACGAATCGTCCACGCCACATGCCGACATGAACCGCAGGCCCCGGTCGATCTCCCCGGCCAGCGCCTCATAGCGGGCCCCAGCCGGGGATCGCCGGACGAAGTCCTTGTTCCAGTCATGCACCTTGTGCAGGTCCGCCATGCCGGCCATGGTCAGCGAACGCACCAGGTTCATCGCCGCGGCGGCGTTGGCGTAGGCCCGGATCATCCGGGACGGGTCGTGCAACCTGGCCTCAGGGGTGGGGCGCTGAGAGTTGATCATATCGCCGCGGTAGGACGTGAGCCCAAGAGCGTCGATCGGCGCGGACCGCGGCTTGGCGTACTGCCCGGCCACTCGCCCCACCTTCACCACCGGCATGCTCGACCCGTAGGTGAGCACCACCGCCATCTGCAGCAGTGTGCGGATGGTGGCCCGCAGATGCGGCTCGGTGTTATCGGCGAAGGTCTCGGCGCAGTCCCCACCCTGCAGCAGGAACGCCTCTCCCCGGGCAACGGCTCCGAGGTTCTCCCGCAGCTGATCCACCTCAGGCGGCACGGTGATCGGCGGAACACTCTCCAGCACGGTGCGGATGTTGCGCACCGAGTCGGGATCAGGCCAGCTGGGTTGCTGCGCGGCGGGTCGCGCCAGCGCGGCGTCCAGCCTGGTACGGAGATCGGCGGGTAGCGGCGGTAGCTCCGGCAGCGCGTCGACCGGAACATCCACGGTCCAGTTCACGGTGGATGAGCGTATGCGGTGGTACTAGGGACCGTTCCAGCGGCCACCAATCGGGGGCCGGTCAGCCGAAGAAGACCTCGGCCTCCGCGTGGCGCTGCGGCGGCACCGTCTTGACTGCTGCGGTGGCTTCGGCCAGCTTCACCCGGACGATGTCGGTGCCGCGCAACGCAACCATCACGCCACCTTCACCTTCGTGGACCGCATCGACCGCGTGTATCCCGAACCGGGTGGCGAGCACCCGGTCGTAAGCAGTAGGCGTGCCGCCGCGCTGAATGTGCCCCAGCACCACAGCCCGGGACTCGGCGCCGGTGCGTCGGGCGATCTCGTCGGCCAACCAGATGCCGACGCCACCGAGGCGCTTGTGGCCGAAGGCGTCGACCTCCGCGGTGGTGAGCAGTTCCGCACCGCCCTCGGGTACCGCGCCTTCGGCAACCACGACGATCGCGGCATCTTCGCGCTCGAGGCAGCGGACGACCCACTTGCACACTCGATCCACGGCGAACGGCTGTTCCGGCATCAGGATGACGTTCGCCCCGCCGGCCATCCCGGAGTGCAGGGCGATCCAGCCCGCGTTGCGACCCATCACCTCGACAACCGCCGCCCGGTGGTGCGATTCCGCGGTGGTGCGCAGCCGGTCGATCGCCTCCGTGGCGATGTGCACTGCGGTGTCGAACCCGAACGTGTAGTCGGTGGCGCTCAGATCGTTGTCGATGGTCTTGGGTACCCCCACCACGACTATCCCGTCGTCACTCAACCGGCTGGCCACCCCGAGAGTGTCTTCGCCGCCGATTGCGATCAGCGCGTCCACGCCGTGCTCGACGAGGGTTCGCTTGACCTGCTCGGCACCGCCGTTGCGGTACGGGTTGGTTCGCGAGGTCCGCAGGATCGTGCCCCCGAGAGGCAAGATGTGGTCGACGTCAGCCAGACCGAGCGGTTGGACCAGCCCTTCCATCGGACCCCGCCAGCCGTCCCGGAAGCCGATGATCTCGTGTCCGTAGACCTCGATGCCCTTGCGGACCACCGCCCGGATTACCGCATTGAGGCCCGGGCAGTCACCGCCTCCGGTGAGTACGCCGATGCGCATGTCGATTCGCCTTTCCGTTCCACACTGGATTGACGGGCGAGAGCCTGGCACGAGGAGATCGATACGGCAAAGCGCCAGGTCAACGTGGACGGCTTCGCTGCGCCAGACGGTGCTGCTCGATCACCCGCCATCGGACGAGGTTGTAGCGGGCATCGGCCACCGCGTCGTGGGCGTCACTGGGCGGCGGGGGCAACGCCGGCTTGCCGGCATCCTCCCAGCGTTGCCGCAGGTCCCGGGTAAACCGAGGTAGGGTCCGCGGCAACGCTGGCATCGGGCCCCACAGTTGGGCCAGAGCGACGTGGTCATAGGCGGCGAACCAAGCCCACAGTTCCACCCGCTCGCCCGACGAGGTCAGAAACTCAAGCAACGTGTCCCGAATAGCCGCGCGCCCGCGCCACGCCTGGTCTGCAGGCGACGGCAGCTTCGGCAATACGTGTGCGCGTACCCAGTCGCCGGCCCGCTCCGGATCGAACTCGGTGGATACCGCGTAATACTCCCGACCCTGCTCGTCCACCACTCCGATCGAGATCAGCTCGATGGTGACGCCGTCCTCGATGAACTCGCAGTCGTAGAAAAACCGCAC
>JAICHZ010000018.1 GCA_025924655.1 Pseudonocardiaceae bacterium
CAGATCGTAAGCTTGTGGCCACTGCGTGTGACCAGTTCTTCCGCGTCAGATCAGTGTCCGCAGGGTCTTTCGTCACGGAGGGCAGCATCCTACTCGCGGCGCGTGACGGGTAGGCGACCCCCCCGGCGGGGCTCGCGGGCGCCAGGTCATGCACCCGTTTGGGTGGTCGTCGGCGAGTAGATGAACCGTGGGACCCGGTTGAGCCGAAGTGCGTACCAGTGGCATGAGGTAGTGACGAGGCGCGGGCCCGGGCACCTCACCGGTTGAGTCTTTCGACGTCGAGTGCAGTCGACGTCGAGTGGAAGGGGATGGAAATGGCGTTTGCTAGTCCAGAGGACAAGTTCGGGATCAAGCTCCGGAACAGAAAGACCCTGTCGCTTGAGCAGAACACCGCGATGGTCATGGGTAGCATTTACCTGGTCGGTGGGATCATTGGGTTCTTCTACACCGGCTTCAGCCACATCACCGAGCGGACGACCACTTCGGTGTTCGGGATCTTCATGGTGAACCCGTACCACAACATCGTGCACATCTCGGTCGGCTTGTTGTGGCTGATGGGCGCGTTCGCGCTCACTCAGGCCGGCACCGAGGGTCTGAACATCGCCATCGGTGGCGTTTACATCCTGGCCACCGTGCTCGGCTTCCTGGGCTACCTATACTTGCTGAACATCCCCACCTATGGCGGGGACAACTACCTGCACCTGGTGAGTGGCACGATCCCACTGGTCTTCGGCAGTGGGCTGCTTAGAGCGTTCGGCGCGCGCGAAGCCGCCACCGCGTAAGCTGCAAGGCTCTAGGGCCGTGTCCCCTGATCTCAGGGGGCACGGCCCATATTGTGTGCCTGGAGGTCGGCGTGGCGCTCATCGTCCAGAAGTACGGCGGCTCATCGGTGGACAGCGCCGAGCGGATCAAGAAGGTGGCCGCCCGGATCGTCGAGACCCGCAATGCCGGCAACGAGGTCGTCGTGGTGGTGTCGGCGATGGGTGACACTTCTGACGATCTGCTCGACCTGGCCAGTCAGGTATCGCCACACCCCCACCAGCGTGAGCTTGACATGCTGCTCACCGCGGGTGAGCGGATCTCCAACTCGCTGGTCGCGATGGCGGTGCACGCGCTGGGTGTCGACGCCCGATCGTTCACCGGGTCGCAGGCGGGAGTGATCACCACCGCCGCGCACGGCAGGGCCCGGATCATCGATGTGACGCCGAGCCGGGTGCGCGATGCGCTGGACCAGGGCGCGGTGGCGCTGGTAGCCGGGTTTCAGGGGGTGGCCCAAGACACCAAGGACGTCACCACGTTGGGTCGCGGCGGTTCTGATGTGACCGCGATCGCGCTAGCAGCGGCCCTCCATGCGGACGTGTGCGAGATCTACACCGACGTCGACGGGGTTTATTCGGCCGACCCGCGGATCGTGCCCGATGCCCGCAAGCTCGACACCATCACCTATGAAGAAATGCTGGAGATGGCGGCGTGTGGGGCACGGGTGCTCATGCTGCGCTGCGTCGAGTACGCCAGACGCAATCAGATCGCAGTACACGTTCGCTCGTCGTATAGCCGCAAGTGCGGCACCATGGTGTCTGGATCGCTGGAGGATCACACCGTGGAACAGGCCATGCTTACCGGCGTCGCACACGACCGGTCCGAGGCGAAGATCACCGTCCTCGGGGTGCCCGACGAACTCGGCAAGGCCGCCCACATCTTCCGGGTGATCGCCGACGCTGAGCTCAACATAGACATGGTGCTGCAGAACATCTCGCACATCGACACCGGCCGCACGGACATCACCTTCACGCTGCCCAAACTCGACGCGTCGGACGCGGTCAAGGCGCTGCGCGCGATGCAGCCGGAGATCGGTTTCGAGGACGTGCTCTGCGATGGCTATGTCGGCAAGGTCTCGCTGATCGGCGCGGGCATGCGCTCACACCCTGGGGTCACCGCGCGGTTCTGCGAGGCGCTCGCGGAGGCCGGAGTCAACATCGAGACGATCAACACCTCGGAGATCCGGATCTCGGTGTTGGTCCGCGCCGAGCAGCTCGATGCCGCGGTGCGGGCGATCCACGATGCGTTCGACCTAGGCAGCGGCGAGCAGGCCGTCGTCTACGCCGGGACCGGCCGATGATCGGACCCACCCTGGCCGTTGTCGGTGCCACCGGCGCAGTGGGTACCGTAATGATCGACATCCTCAACGCGCGACGAATGGTGCCGTGGGCTGAGATCCGGTTGATCGCCTCGGCCCGTTCTGCTGGCAAGACGATCAGTGTGCGAGGCGAGCAGTACGTTGTCGTTGAGCTGACCGCCGAGGCCTTCGACGGCATCGACATTGCGATGTTCGATGTTCCCGACGAGATCTCGCAGCGGTGGGCTCCGGTGGCCGTGGCGCGGGGCGCGATCGTGGTGGACAACTCTGGTGCGTTCCGGATGGACCCCGACGTTCCCCTGGTGGTCCCCGAAGTCAACGCTGCGGCCCTTACCCACAGACCCAAAGGCATCATCTCCAACCCCAACTGCACCACGCTGTCGATGATGGCTGCGGTGGGTGCGTTGCACGTCGAGTTCGGTCTTACCGAGCTGGTGGTGGCCAGCTACCAGGCTGCTTCTGGAGCGGGGCGCCCCGGTGTGGACCGGTTGTACGCCGAGCTTGCCGCTGTGGCCGGCAAGGACGTCGGGGTGTGCAGCGGGGACATCGCCCAGGCGTTGGCTGCGGCGGGGCTGCCTGCGCAGTCACCGTTCCCGGCACCGTTGGCGATGAACGTGGTGCCCTGGGCCGGGTCGGTGCGACCGGATGGCTGGAGCTCCGAGGAGCTCAAGGTCCGCAACGAGTCACGCAAGATCCTCGGCATTCCGGATCTGAAGGTATCGGCGACCTGCGTGCGGGTCCCGGTGGTCACCACGCACGCGCTCGCGGTGCATGCGGTGTTCGCTGCGCCGGTCACTGTGGAGCAGGCCCGGAAGGTCTTCGCCGCGGCGCCGAGCATCGTGCTGGCCGATGATCCGGCAGCGGGGGTGTGGCCGACCCCGGCTGCGGTGGTGGGCACGGACCCGACCTACGTCGGCCGACTTCGGCAGGCCCTGGACTTCGTCAACACGCTGGACTTCTTCGTCTGCGGGGACAACCTGCGCAAGGGTGCGGCGCTGAACACCTACGAAATCGCCGAGACCCTCGCTGCGCAGTGGCAGCCGGTGGATTCTCGCAGTACACATCGATGATTCTCGGCTTCCTGGGCTGAGCCGCATGAATCGCCGACAATGGTGGTAACAGATCGACGTGACTACCACAGCAACGAACCCGGTCCCGATCGCACGCCTGGACGTCTCGGCTTACACGATCCCCACTGACGCTCCGGAATCCGACGGCACCCTGGCCTGGGATTCCACCACGATGGTGCTGGTGGCCGCACATGCCGCCGGATGCACGGGCACCGGCTACACCTACGCCGGCCCCGCTGCCGCCACGGTGGTCCACAGCAAGCTCGCCGGCGTGGTGACCGGACAGGATGCACTGACCCCGACCGCGTCGTGGGCGGCGATGCAGCACGCGGTGCGCAACCTCGGCAAGCCCGGCGTGGTGGCGCAAGCGATCTCGGCCGTCGACATCGCGCTGTGGGACCTGCAGGCGCGGCTACTGGACGTGCCGCTGGTGGTCACGATCGGTGCCGTTCACGAAGCCACACCGATCTACGGCAGCGGCGGGTTCACCTCCTACGACAACGACACCCTCGCCGCTCAGCTCGCCGGGTGGGTTCAGGCGGGTATCCCGCGGGTGAAGATGAAGGTCGGCCGCGATCCCGATGCCGACCCGAAGCGGTTGCGCGCGGCACGCGACGCTATCGGTGACGCTCCGGCACTGTTCGTCGACGCCAACGGCGCGTACACCGGCAAAGACGCGTTGCTGTGGGCGCAACGGTTCAGCGAGCACGGAGTGCGCTGGTTCGAAGAACCGGTGAGCTCCGACGACCTTGCGGGGCTGCGAGTGCTGCGTGATCGCGGGCCGGCCGGGATGGACATCGCCGCCGGTGAATACGGCTACCACCTGCCTTACTTCCAGCAGATGCTCGACGCCGGCGCGGTCGACTGCCTGCAGGCCGACGTCACGCGCGCCCTGGGCATCTCCGGCGTGCTGCGAGTCGCCGCCTTGTGCGACGCGCGCAGCATCGAGCTGTCCCTGCATTGCGCGCCCCAGGTCAGCGCGCAGGTCGGCACCGCCATCTGGCACCTTCGTCACCTCGAGTACTTCCACGATCACGTACGGATCGAGCGCATTGCCTTCGATGGCGTGCTCGAACCGCAGCCCGGTGGCGTGCTACGACCAGACCGATCCCGCCCCGGCCTCGGGCTGGAGGTCAAGCACGCCGACCTGGAGCAGTACCGCGTCGGGTGACAGCAACGGTTTCGCGCCTGCCTCGGCTGCTCGTCGCTGCGCGGGCACTGCCTACGTGTTCCCAGTGTCACTTGAGTCACAACCGCCTCGGAGCAGAGGGGGACGGATGTTTTGCAGAGGTGCCGCAGGTGGCAACTTGAGACAGAAGTTGCCGGATGCGGCACCTCTGCGCGCCGCAACCCCGGCACCCTGGGCGCCACAGACAGTGACGAGGCTTGTTGTCAACCCTGCCGTGAGCGTATTTCCCAAAATGCCGGACCGATAGGCTCGATGAAATCGCCCCGTGCCACGAATAGTCCCTCGTTGTTGACCGTGATCGGCAGTTGTGGAAGTGCCCGGGTGGCCGGTCCGAAGACCGGTTTCGCCGAGTCGGTGATCAGGAATTCTGATTGGTGACACGGGCAGAGGCTGATGTGGTTCTGCGAATCGTACAGCGACGCGGGACAACCCAGGTGCGTGCACACCTTGGAAAAGGCGTAGTAGTCGCCATAATTGAAGTTCTCCTGGCCGGGCCGTTTGTGCACCGGAGTACCTGGTGGCAGCCGGATCAGCATCACCGGAGAGTCCGAAGCGTGTTCCGCGGCCACCAGGAGTTCCTCGTTGCCGCGATCGGATTCCCGGAACGGGAACACGGTCATCATCGCGCCCGGTTTCATGTCCTCCGGGCGGAGCCGAACAATCTCGCCGGTAACACTGGTCTTCAGGCGTAGGTAGACGGTTTCTCCGTTCAGCGGTTTCCAGCCGGTGATCCACAGCGCAGCCTGGCCGCCGCCCTTCCACGGCTGGCGGACGAACGGGCCAATCGCCAGGACGCCGGCGGCAACGCCGAACAACCCGCCCGCGCTCAGCGCCAACCGCATGATCAGCGAACGGCGTGGGATGCCGACGTCGTCGCCGGCCTCCCGGTACTGGGCCGCCAGCGTCTTGCGGGCCAGCTCGCCGGAGGGGCCATCGTGGCGCTGCTGCACCGAGACCTCGTCCGGAAAGAATCTTCTGATGTAAGCGATCATGCCGACGCCCAGCGACAGCACCGCGATGGCGAAGGTGGATCCGACGACTGGGGTGTAGAGCTTGTACCAGATGTACCCGTTGTCGAACGGGCTGACGTACGCCTGCGGCCAGACGCTGAAAGTCACCACAAAAGCGATCGCGGACAGCGCCGACAGCGCAAACAACAGCGCGGCCAACCGCTCAGAGCGCTTCTCAGCCTTCGTACCGGCTACTGGCCACTTGGGCGGCTTCGATACGACCTGAGTGTCGCCGAACTCGTCGGCCACCCGGGCCAACTCTTCGCGGCTCATGTTCTGCGGCTCGCGGTCGCCGAAAGCCGGGTCTTCGGTGCTCACGACTTCGCTCCCAGCCACACCGTGATGCCGACCAATGCGACCATTCCCAGCACGAACGCGGTCATGCCCTCCGCTGACGGGCCGATGTCGCCGAGGTTGTAACCGCCCGGGCTGTTTCGCTGGCCGCGCACCGACAGGATGTAGGCGATGATGTCCTTTTTCTCGCCCGGCGTCAGCGACCGGTCACTGAATGTTGGCATGGCCGCTGGGCCGGTGAGCATGGCGGCGTAGATCTGCTCGGGGGTGGCCTGGTTGAGGATGGGCGCGTACTGGCCCCTGGTCAGCGCGCCGCCGCGGCCGACGAAGCTGTGGCATGAGGCGCAGTTGAGCCGGAAGGAATCGGAACCTGCCGCCGGGTCGTCGCCGACCAACGCCGTGCCGCGTTCCGTCGGGAGCTGCGGGCCGCCCCCGTGGGCCTGAACATATGCGCTCAGCGCCTGGAGGTTCTGCCGGCCCGCGGCGGTGTCGGGATTCAACTCCGGCAGTGGGGCCTTGCGCAGCCCCTCGGGCTGCTCGCGGGCCAGCGGCATGCGCCCGGTGGACACCTGGAAGTAGACCGCTGCCGCACCTACTCCGATCAGGCTCGGCGCGCGGCCCTGCACGCCCTGCAGGTTCGTGCCGTGACAAGTGATGCAGGCACTGTCGTAGAGCTGTTCACCTTTGTCGATCAGTGCGGGATCTGCCTGGGCGCTGGCGGGTTGGGCGGTCGCGATCTGCGGCCGGGGGGCGAACACCAGGTACAACCCGCCGGTGCTGAGCAACCCGATCAGCAGCACCAGTCCCGCTACCAGCCGGCGGTGCAGCTTGCCGCTGCGCCGCCGGTCGCGCGGCGCGGGACAGGCCCGCGGAGTGCTGGTCGTCGAGTCCATGGCGGGGGCGGAGTATCCGTTCTCGGCGTCGTTCAACCGTTGCGGTCGCCTAAGCGCTTAGCGCACTGAAGTATGGCGGCGACCGCCGGTGTACGCATCGCGAGCTTGCTGGGTCTGCGGTAATTTTTCTCCCGCAGGGCGGCGGTGGGTGCGCCGGCACGTTTGAACCGCGCAGCCGGCGGGGATGCGAATGAGGCGTCGACGGGCGCGCAATGAGGCTTCCGTCACCGGCGGGTTTCCGGCCGCACTCCGGAGCCATCGAAGAGGGGGCGCGCGTGCCGTTTCGCAATGTGTTCGACGAGGCATTGAGCGTGTGGGCACCGATCGCCGCGGCCGTCTTTTTCGTGGTCAGCGTCGTCTTGCTGGGAGCGATCGCGCTCAACCGGGTGAAGCGCCGGGAGAAGTTACCGTTTGAGGCGTCGAAGAACACCCCGGTAGAGCTCGGCTACGTCGTGGTGCTCGGCATCATCGTCGGTGGCCTGGTGTTCGGAAGTTTTCTATGGAATTCCCGGCTGCACAACGGCGTGGGTCTCGCCCAGGCCCAGGTAACGACTCCGGCCGCGCGGATCAACGTCACCGCCTACCGGTGGTGCTGGGACTTCAACTACCAGGCGGCGCCGGTGCACGTGACCGGTCAATGCACGGTGGGGGACTTTCCCACCGTGGTGGTGCCCGCCGGTCAGCCGGTCGAGTTCAATCTCACCTCCGACGATGTGATCCACGCATTCTGGCTGCCCGACTTCGCGGTCAAACGCGACGTCATGCCCGACCATGTCAACACGCTGCGGCTGGTCTTCCCGCACGAGGGCCGGTGGCGGGGGCGCTGCTCGGAGTTCTGCGGGACCCACCACGTGACCATGGACTTCTTCGTCCGGGTGGTCTCCCCGGAGCAGTACCAGCAGTTCCTGCACAGCGGCGGGACCGCGGTATGACCGCGACCGCGGACCGACCCGCGCCCGTTGAGCCCGTTGCCAGCCCCGGCGGTGAGCCTGGCTCGATCGTCGGCTGGCTGGCCAGCACCGACCACAAGCGGATCGGGCTGCTGACGCTGGGTACGGCGCTGGTGATGATGGTGGTCGCCGGCGGATTGGCGCTGACCATCCGCACCCAGTTGGCCCAGCCGCAGCTGCACGTGCTGACCAACGACCGGTATGACCAGTTCTTCACCATCCACGGCTCTTTGATGATCTACATGGTGATGACGCCGTTCGCGATCGGGATGGGGCTGTACCTGGTGCCGTTGCAGATCGGTGCCCCGAATGTCGCCGCGCCCCGGACCACCATGTTCTCCTTCTGGCTCTACGTCACTGGCGCAGTCGTGATGCTCTCGGGGTTCTTCACCGATTCCGGAGCGGCTGACCACGGCTGGTATGCCTACCCGCCGCTGGCCACTGGCCGCTTCACACCCGGCCAAGGGGTGGACCTGTGGATCGTCGGGGTCGCGCTGACCGGGCTCGGTATGTTGATCATGGCGGGCACCGTGCTGTGGACAGCGCTGCTCAAGCGTGCGCCGGGCGTGACCATGCTGCGGTTGCCGGTGTTCAGCTGGTCGGTCGTGGCCTCGAACCTGATGGTGATCGGGGCGTTCCCGTCGTTGCTCGCCGCGGTGGGAATCCTGGCCATCGGCCGGGTGCGCCCGGACCTGTTCACCCACAACGCGTGGAACATCGGTTACCAGGACGTCTTCTGGTTCTTCGGGCATCCCGTGGTCTACGTGATGTTCTTTCCGTATGTCGGTGCCATCGCCGAGGTGATAGCCACGTTCGCCGGCCGCAAGTTCTTCGGTTACAAGTTCTTCGTGGTCTCGCAGCTGCTGTTTGCGGCGCTGTCGATGAGCGTGTGGGGCCATCACATGTTCACCACCGGTCAGTCGTCGAACTACTACTTCTCGCTGACCTCGATTGCGTTGGTGATCCCGGCGGGGATTGAGTACTTCGACCTGCTCGCCACGCTGGTCGGCGGCCGGCTGCGGTTTCCTACCGCGATGCTGTTCGGGCTGGCCTTCATCCCGCAGTTCCTCATCGGTGGGCTGACCGGGATCATGGCGGGCACCCCGGCGTTGGACTACCAGATCCAGGACAGCTACTTCCTGGTGGCGCACTGGCATTACACGCTCGCCGCAGGCAGCTTGTTCGGGCTGTTCGCCGCGGTGTACTTCTGGTTTCCCAAGGCCACTGGCCGGATGTTGCGGGAGGGACTGGGCAAGGCGCATTTCTGGTTGTGGTTCGTCGGCACGAACCTGACCTTCCTGCCGATGTTCTGGCTCGGGTTTCACGGCATGCCGCGGCGTATCCCCACCTACCTGCCGGCCGACGGGTTCACCACCGAGAACCTCATCTCTTCGATCGGCGCCGCACTACTGGGGCTGGGCGCCATGGTGTTCATCGTGAACGTGGCGGAATCGCTCGGGCGTCCCCGCTACGCCGGGGCCGATCCCTGGCAGGGGCATACCTTGGAGTGGGCGACGTCTTCGCCACCGCCGACGTTCAACTTCAGCGCGCGCTACCCGATTCCGCCGGTGCACAGCTATGCCCCGCTGCTGGACCTGCGTAGGGAACGAGAACAGGTGCGGTCGGCGGTGGAATGAAGCTCTCACATGGTGTCGTCGGTGCGTGGGCCGCAAGCAATCTCGTGCTGGCTCTGGTTCACCTCGCGTTCCGGCCGCGACCATTGCCGTTCTTTATCTATATCGGTGGGTCCGCCGTCGTGGCGGGATTCGGGCTGGCCGTCCTGCTGGCGATGCGGGCCGGCCACGACGGACCGCAGCGCCGGCAGCCCAGGCGGGCCAGCGCCGCGGTGGTCGCGGCGCTGGGGGCCGCGATGGGCCTCACCGGATTCGCCTACGGTTGGTGGCTGTCCGTGCTCGGGGTCTACCTGCTGGGCGTCGCTGCCTGGCGCGTGCGCGGCGAACGGCTGCGCCCCGGAGCGCGTCCGTGGCCGGTGGCGCTCGGCGATGCTCAACCCGCCGACCGGCCGGCCCTGGTGTACCACGGCTCGTCCATCGGCACCGCAGTGCCGGTTCCGGCCGACCACCCCGCGCACGGGCCACCGCCACCTGCGCCGCCCGCGCCGGAGCCGTCGGCCACGGTACGGCGCGGGATCCTGCTGGTCCTGCTCGTCAGCGCCGCGCGTGCCATCGTCAACGTGCTCAAGGGGCGCCGGTGATGACTGAGCACCCGCTGCACATGGCGATGATGGGCCTGCTCGTCTCGGTACTCGCACCGGCTCTGCTGGTGCTGCTGCGCCGGGCCTTCCCGCAGCTGGACCGTGCCACCGTGCCCGCCGCGGTGACCCTGCCCGGGTTCGTCACGCTGCACGCCGCCGTCACCGTCTACACCAGCCGTGGCATGGTCCCGCCGCTGCTCGACACGGCAACGCACCTCGCGCTGCTCGCCGGCGCGATGCTGTTCTGGGCACCGATCCTGGGAATCCGGCGCCGGCTGCCTGACGCTGGCCGGATGCTGTACCTCTATGTGGCGCTGCCGCTGCTTGACCTAGCCGGGGTGTGGCTCGTCGCCGTCGGCGACAGCCCGGGGGGTCTGTCGATGATCGTCGGGATGCTCCCGATGGGCGTGACCGCGGTGGTCATCACCTGGAACTGGATCAGCCACGAGGAGCATCGCGCCGTACTCGCCGAGGGGGGCCGGCAATGGTGAGCCGCAACGGCAAAGTCAAGCGGTCTGTCGCCAAGCGCATCATCGCGGGATTCGACCAGCGGCTGCACCTGGCCGGGGCGGTCCGCAAGGAGTCCTCGCACGTCTTCCCTAAGCATTACTCATTCTTCTGGGGCGAGCTGGCGCTGTATTCGTTCGTGACGCTGGTGCTCTCCGGCACCGTGCTGGCGCTGTTCTTCGTCCCGGACACCGCCGATACCGTCTACCACGGCCAGTACGTCAATGCGCGCGATCTGCACATGTCCCGGGCCTATGAATCGGCGCTGCACCTGTCCTTCGAGGTGCGCGGCGGTTTGTTCATTCGGCAGGTGCATCACTGGGCCGCGCTGGTGTTCGTCGCCTCGATCGTGCTGCACATGTTCCGCAACTTCTTCACCGGCGCCTACCGCAAGCCGCGAGAGTTCACCTGGATCACCGGCGTGGCGCTGCTGATGATCTCGATGGTCGAAGGCTATATGGGTTATTCCATGATCGACGACTTGCTCTCGGGCATGGGGGTGCGGATCATCTCCGGGCTGCTCCTGTCGGTTCCGGTGATCGGCACGTGGCTGCACTGGATGATCTTCGGCAGTGAGTTCGAAGGAGACATCTGGATCTCCCGGTTCTTCCTCGGCCACGTGTTCCTGCTGCCGGGCATCATTTTCGCGCTGATCGCGGTGCACCTGGGTCTGGTGTGGTACCTCAAGCACACCCAGTTCCCCGGCCCGGGTGCCCGCGAGTCCAACGTCGTCGGCGACCGGGCGGTCCCCGGATTCGGCTCCAAGACGATGGCCAACGCGCTGTGCACCTTCGGGGTGCTGGGCCTGCTCGGCGCGCTGTTCCAGATCAATCCGATCTTCCTGTGGGGGCCTTACACTCCGGCCGGCAGTTCCACCGGAGTGCAGCCGGACTGGTACGTCGGGTTCCTCATCGGCGCGCTGCGAATGTTTCCTCCGTGGGACCTGCATCTGGGGCAATACACTGTCCCGGCGCCGTTCTGGCCGGGCCTGGTGGTACCGCTGCTGATGTTTCTCCTGTTGTTCGGCTATCCATTCCTGGAGCAGCTGTTCACCAAGGACCGCGGCCTGCATAACCTCCTGCAACGGCCACGGGACAATCCGGTGCGGACAGCGCTGGGTGCGATGGCGATCATCTTCTACCTGGTGCTGTTCGTAGCCGGGGCCGACGATGTCTTCGCGCTCGCGTTCAACGTCCCGTTCGAGTGGATGAGGTGGGGCGAGCGGGTCGCTGTGTTCGTGGCGCCACCGATCGCATACCTCGTCGCGCAGCGGATCTGTCTCGGGTTGCAGCGCGCTGACCGCGACGTCCTCGAACGCGGCATCCGGACCGGGTTGCTGCAGGAACTTCCCAATGGGGTGTTCGTCGAGCTGCGCCAGCCGCCGGGTGGAGTCGACCACGAGGGTCGCCCGATCCCGATGGCCTACGGCGGGGCCCGGGTGGATCGCAGCGTCGCGGTGCCCGAGGAGGGAGGCGAGCATGCCGGCCCATCAGGCGGCCGTGACTGAGCCGTTCCAGGCGACCCGGCGGCGCGCGACTGTGCTGGCCGCCACCCTGCTGACGCTGTCGGCCCTGATCGCGCTGCTGGCCGGGTGCGGCCGCGCGCGGTTCGACCAGGTCACCTTCGGGGCGAGCGGCGGTTCGCACGGTCAGGTCGGACAGATCGCGGTGAGCGACGCCATGTTCGCCTTCCACGGCCCCATCGAGGCCAGCGACGTTTACCGACCGGGCGACACGGTCAGTATGCAGGCGACCATCGTCAACGAGGGGACCGCCGAGGACCGGTTGGTCTCGGTGAGCAGCCCGATCGCCGGCGGCGGCGCCATCGACGGCGACGGCGCGATTCCCGCTCGCCATGCGCTCAGCGCTGGCTCCCCCAAGCCGGTTGCCGCGATCACGTTGCCCGACACGACGTCGGTCGACCTGCGGCTGACCGATCTGAAGACCGCGATCCGGGCCGGTCTCACCTACCCCGTCGTATTCACCTTCGCCCGCGCCGGGCAGCTGCGGCTCGAAGTGCCGGTGCAGAACCCGGACCAGCCCCGCGAGGACTGCGGGCTGCCGCCCAACGGGAGGCCTCCGCAGGTCTTCACCGCACCGCTTGGGCGAGCCCCGGTACCACCCATGCCGCCCCCGTCGCCCTGCTCCAGCATCTATGAAAGTTTGCCGCGGTTGGTCGGCCTCAGCTCGCAAGTCGACGACAAGGACGCCAAGTTCGACGAGGTCATGTTGCGCTTCGAGCCGGGCAGCGAGGTGCCGTTGACGAGCATCGAGGAAATCGACGACGGCAAGGTCCGGCTGCCTGATTCCAACGACAGGGTCCAGCTCGCCGGGACCCAAGCGCTGCGCGTCACCATCTCGCCTGCGTTGCTGGGCGACCCGGCGTTACTGGGCGACGTCAAAAGACTGCCCGCCAACCTTCCGTCGGTGGCGGAAGTCCGGGTCCTGGGTTCGTCCAAGGGTGAGACTGTCCTCGGGATCGGGATCAAGGGCGACGGCGATCTCGCTCCCCAGGTGGACAACAGCGACGCCCGGACCGTCATCCGGATCAAGCACCCGCCCTATCCGGCCGCTGACAACAGCGCGTGCGGCAGCGTGGTCCTCGCCAGACCGGAGGGCACACCGGAAGGTGAAGCCTCCGCCATCGTGGCTAAGGGCGCCAACTGCGACGTCGCGCGTGACGTCGCAGTCTTGGCAAAAGACCATGTCAATGAGCCCTATGACACCTCGACCGGGTATTCCTGCCGGATTCACCAGCGGGAGGAGGACCCGTCGTTGATTCTGGAATACGACTGCGACCGGGCTGACGCACACGTCAGCTTCACCGTCAGCTGACGCTCCCGGGGCGCTGCGGCTCCACGGTTGCGTGGTAGAGGTACGACTCGGTGTTGTGCCGGGCGTAGAGCTCCTCCTGGAAGTAAGGCTCCCGCTCTGAGGGGACCGCGGTGTGCAGCTGCCCCACCGTCCCGGTTACCCGCACCATCTCATCCTCGGAGACCCCGACCGGTTGATCGGTGACCACCAGCAGCTTCTTGCCGCGAAAGTCGCCGCCGGACAGCTCGAGCACCTGGGGCGCGAGCACGTCAGCGACCTTGGCGCTGACGGTGACCGTCCGCCCGAGGTAATCGCCCTGGTAGAAGTACTCCCTCTGCTGGAGATCGCTGACCGTGACGCTCCGCTGCGCTCCGCTGGGGGTTGTGCCGTCGCCACACGCGGCCACTAGCGGCACAACCACCAGTGCGGCGAGCACGGCCAGCCGCATGCGTCCCGTGGAGGTCCTTTGAATCCCCATGGCAGGGGCTACCCTGCGGCTGCGCCCAGTACTCGCCAGGGACCACTGCTGTGCTCGGACCGCCCTCGCTGGAGCGCAAGCCGACGTCCAGCGGATGCTTGCGTAGGCGTGTCCCAGCGCGAGTGGAGGGCACGTCGCTAGCGCATTATCAGGAATCAGAAGTTGTGGTGGGGGGACAGACGTGGAGGCCGAGGAGCGGGCGGAGGTCGGCGGGGCGTTAGGAGAGCTCGCCGCCGCGTTTACCGGGCTGGTCGAGGTGCTGCTGGACGGAGGCCAAGCTCAGCTGACCCCGACGCGGATCGTAGAAGTCGCCGCAAGGGTGATGCCGGGCTGCCGGCACGCGGCCGTGGCATTGGTCGAGCAGGACCGACCGCGGACGGTCGCCAGCACCGATGCGCTGCCCGAGCACGTCGATGCGATCCAGTTCGACTCCGGCGAGGGCCCGTCGCTGGACGTTCTGGTCACCGACGATTACATCCATGTCAACGACTTGGGCAGCGACACCCGCTGGTCGCAATTCGGCAGGCGAGCCGTCGAGGTCGGCGGCATCCGCAGCATGGTCAGTTACCGGCTGTATCTGGGACGGCATCGCAGGGCGGCGCTGAGCTTCTACTCGACCTGGCCGCATGCTTTCGACGATGTCGCGGCCGCGATCGGGACCATCTTCGCCGCCTACTGTTCACTTGCCTTGATCACTCAGCACCTCGGCGACGATGTCCACCCTCGTCGCGCTGCCGAGGTGCACCGTGAGATCGGCGTCGCCGTCGGCATCCTGATGGCGACTGGAGAGCTCGGCAGCGAGGAGGCGTTCGCCCAGCTGCATATCGCGAGCCAACGGCTGCACCGCGACCTGCAGGATGTGTCCCGGCACGTTACCGCCACTGGGCGGCTGCCCGACAAGGCGAGCGACCAGTAAGCCTGACCGCCGCCTGCCCCGGCGAGGCACTGCTCGCCGGGGCATTCCGAGGTGCGGCGCCGGTCCGCGTTTAGCGGGTCCGGCTTATCCCGAGGGACATCGCGCCTAGACCGAACAGCACGGCGATCAGGCCGATCACCACGTTGCTCACGATCATCGCCGTGGTCGCCACCCCGCCGTTGACGACCCAAGGGGCGATAACCGTCCACACGCCGAGCACCGGTGCGACCCAGGTGATGCCGTGCGTCCGGCCGTACGCGGAGGCGAAGCCGAGCGCGAGCACCGCCAGTGCGATGCCGACGATCAGGTTGTTCGCGGTCAGCGTCCGGAATTCGTTGAACCCGACCACCCATGGGGAGATCGCCAGGTACAGCCCGGCCAGAAAGGTCATCCCGGCAACACCGCGGGCGGTCGGCGTCTCCGCCGCAGCCTCGTACTTGGCCCGCAACTCCGCGATATCGGGGTGCAACTCCATGGCCTCGGTAGTCATTTCCTCCACCTTCTCCACAATGACGCAGCGAAGCTCCTTCGCTAGCTCCGCTGGGTGAGAGACCTCGCCCAGCCCGGGCCGCGGTGGGGCTCACTCCGGCACAGCACCAGCTGCTACTGGCGATCCGGGCTCATCCCGATTCACGGGGGCCCAGCGTCGGCGAGCTGGCCGGCTACCTGTGCACCCGGCACCACAGCGCCGTGCAGCTGATCGATCGCACCGAGCAGCTCGGCCTGATCGCGCGCAGCCGCGAGGACAGCAACGATCGGCGAGTCGTACGCCTCGCGCTGACCCGCGCCGGGCGGGAGAAGCTAGCTTTGCTCAGCGGGATACACCTGGAGGAGCTTCGCCGGCTGGCTTCCCTGCTCGGCACCTTCGTCGAGCCGGCGCCCGCACACCAGTAGGTAGCCGTTGGATGATCACCGGTTGTGTGACTACAACGACAAAATATGTCGCCGGAGTCACACAAACGGTGATCTTGCTCCGGGTCCGCACTTAGCGGCGGCTGGTGAGCAGCCGCATGGCGACGGCGGCACCGGTGCCCAGCGCGGCGATGGAGACGCCGGCGGCAGCGAGCCGGCGGACGCGGCGACCGCGTCCCGGGCCAGGGCGGACATGGTTGTACGGCTGTTCGGCCAACTCGCCGCGGTAGCCGCCGGCGCCGTGCTCGCGGGCCATCTTCATCACCTGTGCCACGTGCAGCGCGCCGCGTCCGGTGCCGGCCTGCTCGATCTGCGTCTTGCAGGAGAAGCCGTCGGCGACGATCACGGTGTCCGGCTCCGCGGAGCGCACCGCGGGCAGCAGTGCCTGCTCCCCGCACTCCACGGAGATGTCGTACTTGCCGTTTTCGAAGCCCCACGATCCGGCCAGGCCGCAGCAGCCGCCTTGCAGCGGTTGCACGGTCACGCCCATCCGCTTGAGCAGCTGATGCTCGGGGCTCATGCCGCCGGTGGCGCGGTGGTGGCAGTGCCCCCACACCAGCGCGTCGCGCTCCAGCTGCGGCGGCTCGATGTCGAAGGTGGTGAAGAACTCTCCGAAGTGGTAGGAGTTGCGGGCCAGCCGCTGGGCGTCGTCGTCGTGCGGCAGCAGTTTGCCCAGCTCGTCTTTGAAGACCGCCAGGCAGCTCGGCTCCATCCCGACCACCGGGGTGCCGGCGCGGATATCGTCGCGCAGCACGTCGAGCACCCGGTGCAGGTAGCGCCGGGCAGTGTCCAAGAACCCGTAGTCATACAGCGGGCGGCCACAGCACACGTGCACGTCAGGCATGACAACCTGCCAGCCGGCCGCCTCGATGGCCTCCACGCAGGCCACCCCGACGTCGGTGTGCAGGTGGTTGTTGAAGGTGTCCGGGAACAGCACCACCCGGCGCCCAGACGGGTTGGTCGACCCGCCGCGGTCGCAGAACCACTGTTGCAAGGTGATCGGCGCGAAGGTCGGCAGAGGGCGGCGCCGGTCGATCCCGGCGGCGAGCTTGGCCAACCGGGACAGCCCCGGGGTTTGGGTGACCGCGTTGACCACCTCGGGCATCAAAGCGGCGAGGCGGGACGCCTGGTCGATGAAGCCGAACGCGTAGGCGTAGCGCGGCCGCCACCGCCGCCACGAGCGGTAATGGTGGTGCAGGAACTCCGACTTGTAGGTCGGCATATCCACGTCCACCGGGCAGTCGCTGGTGCAGCCCTTGCAGGCCAGGCACAGATCGAGCGCGTCGGCGACCTCCCGGGACTGCCACCCGTCGGTGATCACCTCACCGCGCAGCATCTCGAACAGCAGCCGGGCCCGCCCGCGGGTGGAGTGCTTCTCCTCCCGGGTGACCTGGTAGCTGGGGCACATGGTGTTCTGCGCGTCGGGCACCCGGCATTTGCCGACGCCGACGCAGCGCAGTGTGGCGTGCGCGAAGTCCCCACCGTCCTGTGGATAGGAGAAGGCGACGTCGGGCCGGGCCGGGTTGTAGTCGGTACCCAGCCGCAGGTTCTCGTCGAAGCGGTAGGGGTCGATGACCTTGCCCGGGTTCATCTTCCAGCCCGGGTCCCAGATCGTCTTGAACTCCCGCATCGCGGCGAGCAGCCGCGGCCCGTACTGCTTGCCGAGCAGCTCGGCGCGCTGCTGGCCATCGCCGTGCTCACCGGAGATCGAGCCCCCGTAGGAGACCACGAGGTCACCGGCCTCTTCCAGGAAGGCCCGGTAGGTGGCGATGCCGTCGGCGGTGCGCAGGTCGAAGTTGATCCGGGAATGGATGCAGCCCTCGCCGAGGTGGCCGTAGAACGCGCCCCGCAGGCCATGCTTGCGGTAGAGCGCAATAAGCTCCCGCAGGTAATCGCCGACCTTGGCCGGTGGCACCGCGGAGTCCTCCCAACCGGGCCAGTGGTCGCGCCCATCCGGTGGGAAGGCCGTGGAACCCAGCCCGCTCTCCCGGATCTCCCACAGGTCCTCGCTGTTGCCGCCGTCCTGGCGGCTCTTGGAGATGACCATGCGGTCCGCGTCGTAGCCCTTGTCCTCGCGCAGCCAGGTGACGAACTGCTCGGCGCGCGCCAGGGACTCCTGCTTGTCGTCCGCGCCGAACTGCACCATGAGCCAGGCGTGGTTCCCGCCGCGACGCGGCAGCTCCTCGATCCCCTCCTTGTTCAGGTTCTTTTCCTGCTGGTCGTGGATGAGCAGGTGGTCGACGGCCTCTAGCCCGATGGGCTTCCAGTCCCGGATCTCCATGATGTGCGAGGCGGCGTCGACGATGTCCTCGTACTGCACGACGACGAGCGTGCGCTCGAAAAGCCCCGGGGTGAGCTTGAGGGTGGCCTGCAGCACCGTGGCGCAGGTGCCTTCGGTGCCGACCAGGGCGCGGGCGACGTTGAACCCCTTCTCCGGCAGGAGCTCGTCGAGGTTGTAGCCCGACACCCGCCGGGGCAACTCCTCCACCGAGGGGTAGCCCGCCCGGATGTCGTCGGCGTAGCGGTCGCGCAGATCGCGGAGCTTGGCGTAGATCTCGCCCTTGCGCCCGCCGTCGGCGATGATCTCGTCGAGGTGCTGCTCCTCGTTGACTCCGACCCAGAACCGGGCACCGTCGTAGGTGACTATCTCCAGCGCTTCGGTGTTGTCCGAGGTGCGCGGCCCCGGGCCATAGAACGCCGCCTGGACGGAGTGGATGCCACAGGAGTTGTTCCCGACGTTGCCGCCGATCGTGCACCGGGAGTGCGAGGAGGGGTCCGGGCCGAAGACCAGGCCGTGCTTTCCGGTCTCCTTGTTGAGCTGCTCGTTGATCACTCCGGGTTGCGCGGTGACCAGCTTGCGCGCGGTGTCGATCTCACCGATCCCGGTGAGGTACTTGGAGAAGTCGATGACCACCGCGACGTTGACCGTCTCGCCCGACAGGCTGGTGCCACCGCCGCGCGATAGCACCGGAGCCCGGTAGCGGTGGCAGGCGTCCACGGTGGCCACGACGTCGTCGAGGGTGCGGGGCACGACCACGCCGATCGGGACCTGCCGGAAGTTCGACGCGTCCGAGGCATACATCGCCACCGAGCCGGCGTCGAAGCGGACCTCACCGCAGATGTGCCGGCGCAGGTGGCGCTCCAGACCCTTGACGTTGACCTTCTCGACCGCCGACATCCCGGCGGCGAACCGGGTGTCCGGACGGGCCGGGATGCCCAGCTCGGTAACCGCCATCAGTGCTCGCCCCCGGGCAGCTTCTCCTTGACCGACTCGGTGAACTCGTGCACCTTCTGCTTGACGCCCTTGGTGATGACGCCGACCTCTTCGGGATCGCCCTTGAGCATCGCCTTGGCCGACTTCTTGCCGAGCTCCTTTTTGATGTGTGGCGGGATCGGTGGGATCTCCGGGTCGGTGACGACTTCGAGCACCACTGGCCGGTCCGCGGCCAGCGCCTCATCCCAGGCGGCGCCCATCTCCTTGGGGTCGTCGACCTTGATGCCCTTGAGCCCGAGCAGCTTCGCGAACTCGGCGTAGGGGACGTCGGGGATCCACTGCGAGCCCATGAACTTCGGGTCGCCCGACTCGGCGCGCTGTTCCCAGGTCACCTGGTTGAGGTCCTGGTTGTTGAACACGCAGAAGACCAGTGTCGGGTTCGACCAGCGCTCCCAGTAGCGCTTGACGGTGATCAGCTCAGCCATCCCGTTCATCTGGAACGCGCCGTCCCCAACGAAGGCGATCACCGGCCGGTCCGGGTAGGCGAACTTGGCGCTGATCGCATACGGGGTGCCCGGGCCCATCGTCGCCAGCGTGCCGGACAGTGAGGCCTGCATCCCCTTGCGCAGCCGCAGGTGCCGGGCCCACCAGTTGGTGCCCGAGCCGGAGTCGGCGGTGAGAATGGCCCGGTCGGGTATCCGCGGGGACAGCTCGTGGGCAACCAGTTCCGGGTTTACCGGGTCGGCCGAATCATGTGCCCGGTCGTCGAGCACCTGCCACCACTGGCTGACCTCGCCTTCGATCTTCTCCCGCCAGGAGCGGTCCTGCTTGCGGTGCAGCATCGGGATCAGCTCTTTAAGTGTCTCCTTCGCATCACCGACCAGATTGGCCTGCATGGGGTAGCGCACACCGATCATCCGGCCGTCGATGTCGATCTCCACGCCCTTGCACTGGCCCTCTTCGGGCAGCCATTCCGCGTACGGGAAGCTGGTACCGATCATGAACAGGGTGTCCGCGCCCATCATCAGCTCGTAGCTGGCGGTCGAGCCGAGCAGGCCGATCGGGCCGGTGACGTAGGGCAGATCGTCGGGCAGCACCTGGCGGCCGAGCAATGTCTTGGCCACCCCGGCGCCCAGCAGCTCGGCGGCCTGGACCACCTCATCGGCGGCCTCAGCGGCGCCCTGCCCGATGAGCATCGCCACCTTGGTGCCCTCGTTGAGGATGTCGGCGGCCTTGCGCAGCTCGGCCTCCGGCGGGATCACCCGCGGTTTGGTGAAGCCGATGCTGCTGTAGACAGCGCCGTGCATCCGGGGTGGCGAGGGTTGCGCGTCCTCCTCCTGGACATCCACCGGGAAGATGATCGTCGCGACGGCGCGCTGGGAGATCGCCACCTTCAGCGCCCGATCGATCAGGTGCCGGGCCTGCGCGGGGTGCATGCACGTCTGGACGAACTCCGAGACGTCCTTGAACAGCGTGTTGGGGTCGATCTCCTGCTGATACGCCGCGCCCAGCGAGATCCGTTTCTGCTGGCCGACGATCGCCAGCACCGGCTGATGGTCGAGCTTCGCGTCGTAGAGGCCGTTGAGCAGGTGGATCGCGCCACCACCGGAGGTCGCCATGCAGCAACCCACCTCGCCGGTGAACTTCGCGTGCGCGGTGGCCATGAACGCGCCCATCTCCTCGTGCCGGGGCTGGATGAACTCGGGATCGCCCTTGGCCCGATCCAGCGCTCCGAGGAACCCGTTGATGCCGTCGCCCGGATAACCGTAGATCCGGTGGATACCCCACTCGGTGAGTCGGTTCAGGACGTAGTCGGCGACGTTGGCCATGGGTGGACCTCCCCGGGAAACGATGACGGGCTATCTCAACGCGGCTACCCGGGTGGCGTGCGGACCAAACGATGCCGCGATCAGTCTGAAATGGCCATCCGCTCGCGTAAAAATGTCAGCGTCTGGCGGAGTAGCCGGGAGACGTGCATCTGCGAGATGCCGACCTGCTCGGCGATCTGGGTCTGGGTGAGTTGGTGGAAGAACCGCAGTGCGAGGATCGTCCGTTCCCGGGGCGCCAGCTCAGCCAGCAGCGGGCGCAGCGCCTCCCGGTCCTCGATCGAGATCAGCTCGCCGTCCAGGCCGCCGATGAACGAGTCTGGAGCCCCTGCGGTGTCACCGGAGCTGAGCAGCTCATCCAGAGACGAGCTCCGGTAGGCCTGCCCGGCTTGCAGCGCTTCGACCACCTTCGAGGTCGGGACCCCCAACCGGTCAGCGAGCTCGCTGGGGCGGGGAGCGCGGCCAAGCTGCTGGGACAGCTCCGCCATGGTGGCCCTGATGGCAACGTGTAAGTCTTTGAGCTGCCGCGGCACCCGCATCGACCAGCCGTGGTCACGGAAATACCGGCGCACCTCTCCGGTGATCGTCGGGACTGCGAAGGACAGGAAATGTGAACCGCGGGCGGGTTCGAACCGGTCCACCGCATTGATCAGCCCTACCGTGGCGACCTGCATCAAGTCATTCAGCGGTTCGCCGCGGCCGGCGAACCGGCGCGCGATGTTCTCGGCCACCGGGAGATAGCCACTGATCAGCTGCCCGCGCAGGCGCTTGCGTTCCGGGTGGTTGGGAGCAAGCTGCGCGTAGCGGAGGTGCAGCGGAGCCAAGCAGGCGTAGGGCTCGGCTTCAACCGCCGGGACGGCCGCGGCCGCGGTCATGGCTGCCGCGCCTTCATGGGGGGTCCGCCTGGACGGCCAGACCGAATCTGACATCGCAACCGCATATCCGAGCCCCGTTCTGCACTCGGCGTCGGAGGCCACTATCAGCAATCCGTGGCCGGCTAGCGCACGGTCATCGGCCAGCTGTGACGATCTCCCCTACAAGCCACCGACGCTCGTCTATAAGCTTACACGCAATCATTGCGCATGTATATTGATTGCGCTAGAGCAACCCTTTCGGGGGCCAGGCTTGGTCAGCGGCCTGCTGGGTCCTGCACGCCCATCAGGGCGCAATGTTTGCGTATCTGCAACGATGGGGCGATACTGTGTAGATGAGGCCGACGCACCACGCAGAGGACGCGGCGCGGCCCTCCGACGAGCAGATCGACGCCGTGCTGGTCGCGTGTCGGGCACTTGTCGCGGTGGCCGCGCAGTCGGTGGCGAGCGTGGAGGACCGGGTGACGCTGCCGCAACTTCGCGTTCTGGTGATGATCGCCAGCCGTGGCCCGCAGAATCTCGCATCCGTCGCTGCGGGACTCGGCGTCCATGCCTCCAACGGCACCCGCATGTGCGACAAGCTCGTCAATGCCGGCCTGCTGCACCGCAGCGATGACCCGACCGATCGTCGCAACCTGGTTCTGGAGCTCACACCGTCGGGTCAACAGCTCGTCGACAGCATGATCGAGCACCGGCGCACCGCCATCGCGAACGTCCTCGCCAAGATGCCGGCGCAGCTCCGCAGCGACCTCGTACCCGCGCTGCTGGCCTTTGCCGACAGCGCCCAAGAGATTCCGCCCAGCGAAGCATGGGCCCTGGGCTGGACGACCGAGGAACCCGTCGACACCCAGCGGCACAGCAGTGCCTCCGTTTAATCCAGCTACCCGCTCGTGGTGGTGGTTTGCCGGCGATGTGACTCAGCGGCGGTGGCGACGTCGCGCGGATAGGTGCGCAGCGCGGTGAGGGCGAGCACCCCGGCGGCGATCGGCGTGACGAGGAAGACCAGGAAGGTGTACTCCAGACCATGGTCTCCACCGCCGAAAAGGGTCTCGGAGGTCAGGCCGAACAACGCCGGTGCCGCGGCCTCTCCCAGGGTGCGTAGCACGGTGCGGACGCCTTCGGCTCGGCCCCACAGCGCGGGATGGATGATGTCGAGGCGGGCCGCATCCATCGGCGGGTTGGCCGCGCCAATCAGGCCGGCGCCGGCGGTCAGCAACGGTAGCGCCACGAACAGTGACGTCGTGGCGATGCCGGGGGCGAGGAAGACGGTAATCGTGAGCAGGGCCACCGCAGGGACGAGCACCCGAGCGTTGAGGTAGCCGCGACCCAGCAGCCGGTCGGCGGTGCGGCCGCCGAGGTAGACCCCCGCCAGCGCGCCGATTCCCACCACCAGCGTCAGCACGCTGGCCACCGACTGGGAGATGTGGTAGTGGCCGGTCACAAAAATGATCGCGAATGACCGTAGCCCGGCGAAGTAGAAGTATCCCAGCGCTAAGGTGATGATGATCACCACGTTGGTGCGCACCCGCAGTACGTAGCGCACCGCCCACCACAGTGAGCGGTCCTTCGGGTCCTCGGTGAGCACCAGTTCGCGCTGCGGCTCGATGTGCGCTCG
>JAICHZ010000019.1 GCA_025924655.1 Pseudonocardiaceae bacterium
GAGGTAGCCGACGTGGGCCCCGCCGACGTGCCGCCACCACTGGAGCAGGCCGCAAGTCCAACAACGCTGATAGCCACCAGTACCAGACTTGCGGTTCGCCACCTGCTGGTCAACATCGGGCCTCCGAATGCCAGAAGTTCGGTCAGCCTATCGGGTGAGGTTAGGCTAAGTAGTACTCACAAAAACCTGCCAGAAGTCGTGCAATGAAGGAAGGTAAGCCTGCACAACCACCCATATGGCGGAGCCTCGCAGCGCTTCAGGGGCGCAGAGCTCACGCTAGCCAGCTACGTTACGTAGTCTCAGCTGCGCGTCTCCGTTATCAGCCAGGACAGGTACTCGGCGCTGCCGCCTGCGATGGGGATCGCGATGATCTCGGGTACGTCGTAGCTGTGGTTGTCCTTGATGTACGCCGTCACAGCGGTGACCCGGTCGGCGGTGGTCTTGATCTCCAGCCGCCATTCCTGCTCGGTCTGCACCTCGCCGTTCCACCGGAACACACTTGTGATCGGCCCGACGATCTGCGCGCACGCACCCAGCCTGGCCTCGATCACCCCAGCAGCAAGAGCACGCGCCGCCCCTTCGCTCCCCGTAGTCGACACCACGACCACATGATCACCCGACACGCCGCCAATCTTCGCATTCAGCGGGCTCAGCGGGGTTATTGAGTCCCTGTTTACCCCGCTGAGCCCGCTGAATGCGGGGTTTCGCGTGGGTAGTGTGAGCGGCAGTGGAGGTTGTCGATGGCACTACGACGCAGGATCCGGTGGGTGGTCCGGCATGGGCTGATCAGGCGGACGGTGCAGCGCCAGATGCGCGCCGGTGACCTCGGTTCGCGGCTGATGATCGACCCGGCGATCCGTGAGGACCCGTTCCCCTACTACGACGAACTGCGCGCGCAGGGTCACGTCGTCACGAGCGGGCTGGCGCTGATGTCAGCGCACCACGACGTCTGTTTGGCCGTGCTGCGCAGTCCGGACTTCGGCCAGATGCGCGTGGATTTGATACCTGGGATCCTCCGGCTGGGCATGAAACTCGGCGGCCGGGCGGTGCTGGGACCGATCGAGCCACCATCGATGCTGGTGACCGACCCACCCGAGCACACCCGCTACCGCAAGCTGGTCACCCGGGCGTTCAGCGCGCGGGCCGTCGCCGCCATGCGTCCCCGGGTCGAGGAGATCGCCGAGGGACTTCTCGACGAGATCGCCAGCTCGGGCCCGACCGTAGACCTGGTGGCGCGTTACGCCAGCCTGCTGCCCGCCACCGTGATCGCCGAAATGCTCGGCGCACCGGTGGCGATGCGTCACCAGTTCCTGGAGTGGGGGGCCGGCGCGGCGTTGTCGCTGGACGTGGGACTGAGCTACCGCGATTTCCGCCGCTCCGAGCACGACCTGGGCGCACTGCATCGCTGGATGCTCGGCCACTTCTCCGAGGTCCGCCGCGCTCGCCGGGACGATATCCTCAGCACCCTGGTGACTGCACACGACCAGGGCGAGCACCTGTCCCTCGACGAGCTGAGCAGCATTTCAATTCTGCTACTCGCTGCTGGTTTCGAGACCACGGTCAACCTGCTGGGCAACGGTGCCGTCCTGCTGATGCGCCATCCTGACCAGCTGGCGATGCTACGGGCGCAACCGCAGCGGTGGCCTGGCGCGGTGGAGGAGGTCCTGCGCTACGACTCGCCGGTGCAGCGCACCGGGCGGGTCGCGCTGCGCGACACCGAGGTGGCCGGCCATCCGGTGCGGGCCGGCTCGCTGATCGTCCTGCTGTTGGGCGGCGCGAACCGCGATCCTGAGGTCTTCCCGGACCCCCACCGGTTCGACGTCCAACGGCGTGAGGCAGATCAGAATGTGGCGTTCTCCAGCGGTGTCCATTACTGCATCGGCGCCGCGCTGGCCCGCCTGGAAGGTGAGGTCGGCTTGCAGACGCTGTTCCGTCGATTCCCGGATCTCGCCCTCGCCGGTGCGCCACAACGCCGTCCCACCCGGGTACTGCGCGGCTACGACGCTATCCCGGTCCGACTGAGCAGCCGTACGCCGACAGGCACGGCGGTGCATTCCAGCACGCAAGGATAACGGCCGGGCGAGTCAGGGCAGCGACACCTCGACTTCGACGATGCTCGGCTCGGGTCCGCTGCGGGGCAAGGGGATACCGGCCTTGCTTGCAGCCTCCAAGTAGCCGGCGATGGCCTCTCGGGTGGACTCAAGCGCGGCCTCGCGGGTATCACCATAGGATGACAGGCCGTCGAGGGCCGGCACGTGCGTCACCCATACGTTGTCGTCGCTGTCCCACTCGATCACAACGGAGAAGTGCTGGACCGACATGGCCATATACTGTAGCGCGGAATGAGTGGCCGGTGAGGGTTCGCTCAGCCTTTCCAGCCATGCCAGAACGGAGCCTGGTCATCTTCACTGACCAGGAGCGCTTTCTTTACGGCGCCAGGCCGTACGTCAGTCTCTGCAAGTTGGTCTACCGGCAGCCAGTGAAACTCCAGGTGGTCTTCCCGGCTCACCGGCTCCGTGTCGGTGATAGCGACCTCAAAGACGAGATTGAGTTCGTGGTGCGAGGTGCCGTCTTCGATGTAGCCGTGCTCGACGACGCCGACGAACCTGACGATCTTGGCTTCGGTGCCGAGTTCTTCCGCGATCTCGCGCACCAGCGCTACCTCAACGCGTTCGCCGGGCTCGACGTGGCCGCCCGGCAGGAACAACCACGACATCGTACGCTGACGGGCGAGAAGGAGTTGACCGCCTCGCCGAATGACAGCTCTAGCGATGATCTCCGTGGTTGCGGGGCGCATAGTTGTCCTTCACGTCGATAGGTGGCCCCAGTGTCGCAGCTTGTGGTATCGCCACACGCCTGTCGCTCGGCGCGCTAAACCCCATTGGAACATGTTGCAGGCAGCTGTCCTCGACTCCTTGGACAGCTCGGCATGACCCATCGACGCGCTCGCGCCCGGGCCGGGACCGTGACGGCGTATCGGATGGTTCCACATCGGTCAGCGGGGCCAATGAGTTCCGTTCCCGGTGGTGATCTACGCTCCCGGCATGGGCTTTGCGGATATTGAACGGAACAGGGCGGCCGTGCATGAAGCAGGGCATGCCCTCGTTGCCGCCGCCCGGGGCCTTGCCGTGGCCGTCATCGAACTGCATGGCAACGACGGCGCGGGCGGGATGAGACTGGGGGAAGTGCCATCGGAACTCGATCGGATATGGGTTCTATATGGCGGCCCGTTCGCGGAGAAACTGGTCTTCAAGAAGTGGGCAGCAACGGTCATACCGCCTGAACATGACGAGCTGTTGTTGGCACACCGTCTATGTCGCCAGATAGGTATCAACGATACCGTCGGGATCAGGGACCAAGTCGAAGCATATCTTCGAGACAACCGACTTCGACTTGAACTCGTTGCAGCCCGGTTATTAGAGGCCGGCGTGGTAGAAGGTGCTGAGCTTGCTGAGCTACTTCGCGAAGAACTAAGTCGGAGCTGACCAGGCTGGATCACTGGAGTTGCGGAAATACATCATTCGCCCAGCCCTCGCGGAACGCGCTCAGACAGACACCGTCGCTCACCCGGTGCAAGCCAATGATGCCCAGCGCGACATCGATGACGAGCCGGGGATCTCGGTTCCGTAGCCCTGACCGAACAGGTGCGGCCCGGCGAGCCCGGAGGCGTGGCGGCGACGCTCACACCGCGATGACGGCACCGCCGCGGCGTGGGTCGCCGGCACCGACCATTCGGCCCGAGTCTGGGTCGCGCCGCACCGCCTGGCAGCCGCCGAAGAAGACATTGGGACCGTTGAAGCGTGCGATCACGATCCCTTCCAGGTTCGTAGGCTCCGCACCGGGCTCGATGTAGAGCACGCCGTCCTCCCAGTGCAGCCGCGGGGCATCGACTGCCTCGGCAAGTCCCATGCCGCGATCCACGACGTTGGAGATCACCTGCAGGATCGCCGAGCGGATGCGGTTGGAGCCCGCCGAGCCCAGGGCCAGCTCGACAGCGCCGTCCGCGCGCCGGGCCAGTGTCGGCGCCATCATCGACGGTAGCCGGCGCCCCGGTGGATGCAGGTGAAAGCCCGCCGGGTTGAGGTCCGCTTCGCCCAGCATGTTGTTCAGGTGCAACCCGGTCCCGGGGACGACTACGCCCGAGCAGGACCCGTTGCTGACCGTCGTCGTGCAGGTCCAACCGTGCTCATCGATCACCGAGATGTGCGTTGTGTTGCCCCGGCGGGCGCCGAGGAAGTCCTCCTGGAAGCCGCAGAGGTGCACGCCCTTAAGGTGTAGGCTGTCCATGAACGCTGCGGTCCGCGCGCGCTGGGCGTCGATCATCGCTGTGACGAGCCGCTCGCGGGTGGGCGGGCCCGGCTCACGGTCCAGCTCGGCCAGGACCGCCGCGATCAAAATGCCGCCAGCCGAGGGCGGCGGGTTTGTCCGCACCCGCAGGCGGCGGTAAGCGACGTCGATCGGCTCACGTGCCACCACCTCGTAGGCGGCGAGGTCAGCCGGTGACAGCCTGCCGCCGCGCTCACCGACCCAGTCGCACACGGCGGTGGCGACCTCGCCGGTGTAGAACGGCGCCGCACCCTCGGCCGCCAAACGCTCCAGGCCATCGGCCAAAGCCGGCAGGCGCAGCACCTCACCCTCGCGCGGCGACACCGTGGCGAAAAGCGCGCGCGCCTCCGGGGAGCTGGTGATGATCGGCGAGAGCAGCTCCAAGAGGTAGGTCTGCTGGGCGTTGAGCGCCACGCCGTCACGGGCCAGTCGTACTGCCGGCGCCACCAGCTTAGCCAGCGGTAGCGAAGCGAACCGCGCGTGCGCCGCGCAGATCCCCGCCGGGCAACCATAGCTGCCGACGGAGGCGGCGCCCACGTGAAAGACCTGGACCACGTCACCGAAGACGATCGAGACCGGCAGGAGCTCGGCGCGGCGCGGCGGGTCGCCGCGCCCAGGCGCCTCCACGAAGAAGTCCAGCAGCACGTCCTCTCCACCGGGGGCTCCGACAAGCATGTATCCACCGGCGCCCAGGCCCGTGAGCAGCGGCTCGCACACGAAGGACGCGCACATCGCGGCGAGTGCGGCATCGACGGCGTTGCCGCCCACACGCAGCGTGCTCGCGCCCGCTTCGGCGGTCAGCAGATGCCCGGCGGCCACGACTCCCCGCGTCATCACGGCAGTGTTACCCGAGGGGTCCGTGCGGTGAACCACCGGGGCCCTGCTCAGCGCGGGTGGGTCAAAATCAGTGCTTGGATACCTGGACAACGGCCTCGATCTCCACCGCAATGTCGAATGGCAGTTCGGCCATCCCCACCGCGGACCGCGCCCCGCGCCCGGCATCGTCGAATACCTTTACCAGTAGCTCGGAACAACCATCTATGACCGCTGGAGTCCGGTTGAATCCCGGCAGGCAGTTGACCATCCCAAAAAGCTTGACCACACGGCCTACCTGGTCGAGGTCCCCCAGCTCGGCGCGCAGCACCGCGAGGATCTGCAGGCCGCAGAGCCGGGCCGCCTCGCGAGCCGCCTCGAGGCCGAGCCCGCCGTCGCCCACCTTGCCAGTGACCAGACTCCCGTCCGCGCGCACCGGTCCGGCGCCGGACACGAAAACGAGGTCACCGGCAACAACAACCGGCGCGTAGTTTCCGACCGGGGCCATCGGTATCGGCAGTTCGATACCCATCTCACGCAGCCGCTGATTGATGTCCATTTGGCCCAGCTTTCCTAGCCACCGCCTGAGACAGCAAACGCCAGAAATGCCCAGGTCAGAGACCTGGGCATTCACCGGTGGAGGTGCCGGGAATCGAACCCGGGTCCTCCGTCGCCTCGTCAGGGCTTCTCCGTGCGCAGTCCGCTAAGCCTCTACTCGGATCCACCGGTCACGCGGACCAGCCGGTGTGACGATCCCAGTCGCTGTAGGGTGTCCCATCCAGACCCCGCGACCGGGCCTGGCGGTTGAGTCCCCTAATCGATGCCGGGATCCGGGGCGGGGACGCCCCCGGTCCGACACAGTCGCTACTCGCTCAGGCGGCGAGGGCGAACTGGCGCTGACTAGAGTCGGCGCTTATTGGTGTGCGATGACGCTTACGGTGGTCTCTCGCCTGCACCGGCACGCTTCCCACTGACTCAACGTCCAGAGTCGAAACCGTTCACCCCCTTGGCGGGCTGGTTAACCACCCTAGAGTAACGCCTGGACCTCCGATCTTCATCCCCGATACCCAGCCGTGCTGAGCTGCAGCAACCGGGCGGGCGTGTCGTGCACCACCGCGCGTAGAAAAGCGACCCCCAGCCGGTCGTCAGCGGCGGCCCAGCCCGCCACGGCTCGCAGCTGGGTGGCGTAGTCGTAGGGGATGTTCGGGAAATCGGTGCCCAGCGCGACCCGGTCGGCCACGTCGACCAGTTGTGCAGCCCAGTCCGACGGCAATGGGGCGATAGCCTCCGCGAAGGGCACCCCGACCATCGTCGTATCTAGACACACCCTGGGATAACGCCGCACCAGGTTCAGCGCATCGCCGTAGTCGGGCAGCCCGGCATGCGCCAGTACCGCGACGAGTCCGGGATGACCAGCGAGTACCTCACCGAACACGTCCAGACCGGTGTAGGGCCCGGCGGCGCCCGGCCCGTGCCCGCAATGCACGACAACTGGGACGCTCGCGTCAGCCATTAACCCCCATGCCCCGTCGAGCACTGGGTCCCGCGGGTCGAAACCACCTACCTGCACGTGCACCTTGACGCAACGCGCGCCGGCTGCCAGCGCTCGCGTCAAGTATTCGACAACACCCGGTTCGGGATAGAGGGTCGCCGTGAGCACGGCCTCCGGCACGGCGGCGGCGAATTCGGCGACCCAGGTGTTGAGCCAGTCCGCCATACCTGGTTTATGCGGGTACACCAGTGGCGCGAACGTTCGCACGTCCATCGCGCGCAGCACCGCGACGCGATCGTCCTGGGACAAGCGGTAGTGCACCGGCCAAGGAGTGCCGTAGTGCTCTGCGGCCTGGTCGAAGAAGGCCCACACCTTGGCCATCACTTGATCGGGCAGGAAATGCACGTGCAGGTCGATCAGCCCATCCAGACCCAACGTGGCCGTCCACGGCGCGACATCGGCGTCGTCGACAGGCGGCGCGGTCACCGGGTCGCGACTCACTTACCCCATGCCCTTGGCGCGCCGCCCCAAAGCTCGCGCCACCTCGCGGTTCGCGTCACGCTTGGCCAGGTCAGCGCGCTTGTCGTAGGACCGCTTGCCGCGGCCCAGCGCGATCTCCACCTTCACCTTGCCGTCGAAGAAGTACATCGACAACGGCACCAGCGCCAGCCCGCTCTCCCTGGTCTTGCCGATCAGCCGCTCGATCTCTTTGCGGTGCAGCAACAACTTGCGGGTCCGTCGGGGCTCGTGGTTGGTCCAGCTACCTTGGGTGTACTCCGGGATGTGCAGGTTACGTAGCCACACCTCACCGTCGTCGACGCTGGCGAAGGCGTCGGTCAGCGAGGCGCGGCCAGCCCGCAACGACTTGACTTCCGTGCCGGTGAGCACAATGCCCGCCTCGTAGGTGTCCATGATCTCGTAGTCGTGCCGGGCCCGACGGTTCGACGCGATCACCTTGCGGCCGTGCTCCTTCATGGCGCCTGCATCAGGTCCGCACGTACAGCCGCAGCGTCAGGTATCCGGTCAGGGCGGCGACCACGGAGCCCACCAGCAGCAGGATTGGCGCGACCGAGAAGATGTCCGCGTACCCGATCCGCGGCACGATCGCCGCCTCGAAGACGCCCGCCAAGACCCGGTCGACGAAAGCGACCTTGCCGATTACCAGTCCAACGATCGCCAGTACGCCCCCGACCACGCCGGCTACCACCGCCTCGAGGAGGAACGGCAGCTGGGTGTACCAGCGTGACGCGCCGGTCAGGCGCATGACGCCCACCTCGGCGCGCCGGGTGAACGCCGAAATCTGGATCGTGTTGGAGATCAGCAGCAGCGCCGCGAGAGCCTGGATCAGCGCGATCACGAAAGTGGCATTGCGCAACCCGTCCAGCGCCCGGAACAGCTGCCGGAGGTACTCACCCTGGTCGGTGACCCGGTCGACGCCGGGACGGCCGGTGAACGCCTTGGCGATGGAAGGAAAGCGCGCCGGATCGGACAGCTGCACCCGCAGCGACGCCGGCAGCGCCTCGGGCCTGGCCAGCTGCAGTAGCTCCGGCTGGCCCTGGAAGATCCGCTGGAACCGCGCGAAAGCCGCCTGCCTACTCTCGAATATCACGGTCTGCACGCCGGGAGCGGACTCCAACTGCCCGCGCAGAGCAGAGCAGGTACTCGACGTGCAACCAGGGTCGTTCGCGCTGATGTCGGCGCTGAGATACACCACAGTCTCGACGCGCTGGTAGTAGTCCTGCTGCATCCGATCGATGGTGCGGACCACGAGCAGACCCCCACCGAGCAGGCCGAGTGAGATGGCCGTGGTCAGAATCATCGCCACGGTCATCGTGACGTTGCGGCGCAGGCCGGTGACGACCTCGCTGAACACGAAGCTGGCGCGCATGGGTAGTGGACATTCCTCGGGTCGGGGACGGGGGGCTCAGAGTAGGTCTCAGCGGCTGACTCCGTAGACGCCACGGCTCTCGTCCCGGACCACCTGTCCGAGCTGGAGCTCGACGACTCGGCGGCGCATGGAGTCGACGATCGCGTGGTCGTGGGTGGCCATCAGTACCGTGGTGCCGGTTCGGTTGATCCTTTCCAACAGCAGCATGATCTCGTGGCTGATGTCGCGGTCCAGGTTCCCAGTGGGCTCGTCGGCCAGCAGCACCAGCGGCCGGTTCACGAAGGCTCGGGCAATCGCCACCCGCTGCTGCTCGCCGCCGGAGAGCTCATGCGGCATCCGGTCCGCCTTGCCCTCCAGGCCGACCAGCTCCAGCACCTCGGGCACCACCTTACGAATGGTGTGCCGGGGCTTGCCGATCACCTCCAGGGCGAAGGCGACGTTCTCGGAGACCGTCTTGTTGGCCAGTAACCGGAAGTCCTGGAACACGCAGCCCACCCGCTGCCGCAGCTGCGGGATGCGACGTTGGGAGAGCCTGCCGACGTTGAGGTCCGCCACGTAGACGTCACCTGTGCTGGCCACCTCCTCGCGCAGCAACAGGCGCAACAAAGTGGACTTGCCCGATCCGGACGGTCCGATGAGAAAAGCGAACTCACCCTTTCCCACCGCGACTGTGACGTCATCGAGAGCGGGTCGGGTAGAAGTCCGGTAGGACTTGCTGACGTGCTCGAGTCGGATCACGAGCGGCGAGTCTACTCATCGAGGCCGGGTACTTGCCCGGCGCCACGGCGAAGGCGCGCCTGCGAATTTCAACCGGGTTCAGCCAGCGACCCGGGCCTCCTGCTGCCGGCGCCACCGGATACCGGACTCAAGGAAGGCGTCGATGTCCCCGTCGAGCACCGCGGTAGGGTTGCCCACCTCATGCTCGGTCCGTAGATCTTTGACCATCTGGTAGGGATGTAGCACGTAGGACCGCATCTGGTTGCCCCACGAACTGCCCTCGCCCTTGAGCGCGTCCATCTCCGCCTGCTGCTCCTGGCGCTTACGTTCCAGCAACCGGGACTGCAGTACCCTCATCGCCGCAGCCCGGTTCTGGATCTGTGATTTCTCGTTCTGGCAGGAGACCACGATTCCAGTCGGCAGATGGGTGATACGCACCGCCGAATCGGTAGTGTTGACGCTCTGACCACCGGGTCCGGAAGATCGAAAAACGTCGATACGAATCTCGTTCTCCGGGATATCGACGTGGTCGGTGGTTTCGGTCACCGGAAGCACCTCGACGCCGGCGAAGGATGTTTGCCTGCGACCCTGGTTGTCAAATGGTGAGATCCGGACCAGCCGGTGGGTGCCCTGCTCGACCGACAGCGTGCCGTAGGCGAAGGGCGCCTTGACTACGAACGTCGCCGACTTGATGCCCGCTTCCTCCGCCGGCGAGATGTCGTAGACCTCGGTGGGGTAACCGTGTCGTTCGGCCCACCGCAGGTACATCCGCATCAGCATCTCGGCCCAGTCAGCAGCGTCCACCCCGCCGGCCTCCGAACGGATCGTCACCAGTGCGTCGCGCTCGTCATACTCGCCGGCCAGCAGAGTCCGGATCTCCAGCGAGGCGATCTCCTTGCGCAGCCGGTGGTGCTCGGTCTCAGCCTCGCTGCGAGCGCCCTCGTCAGCGCCCTCTTCGGCCAACTCGTAGAGCACCTCCACGTCATCCAGCCGCTGCCGCAGCCCGAGCACCCGCCGAAGGTCGCCCTGCAGGTGGGCCAGCTTGCTGTTGACCTGTTGGGCGTGGTCAACGTCGTCCCACAGGTCGGGGCGCCCGGCTTGCTCTTGCAGCTCGGCCACCTGAGCCTGCAACCGGTCGATGTCCAGCACACCCTCAATCCCGGCGAGGGTGGCGGCTAACTCTTTGAGGTCGGCGGCGACGTCGGCGTTCACGTCGAGCCAGCGTAGTCGCCCCGCCGCTCAGTCCGTGGGGATGGCGTCGAGCAACTTGAGCACTGCGCGCCGGTGCGCGACCGTGAAGTCCGCGACGGCCTTGGTGTACGGGCTGGTGGCAGCTCTCGCGTCAGCCCTGGCCTCGTCAAGATAACCGAGGTAGACGGTCCGAGCGCTGCTGATCAGGTTGACGCGCTGCTTGGCGGTGAGCTGTCCGGCGTGCACTAGGCGCAAGATCAGCGGACTACGTAAATTGTCTGATCCTGAGGTGGAGTTCAGCCAGGACTTGAACGCGCGCTTGCCGGCAGCAGTAAGGACGTACTGCTGGCTGGACCGCGCTCCCCTCTTGCCGAGCCGCAGCAGGCCGGCTTCGGTGAGCACCGGCAATTCGCGGTAGACCTGGCTACGGGTGACCCCGAAGAACGACCCGAATCGCTCATCAGCGGCGGCGACTAGTTGGCCACCGGTCATCGGGCCGGTGTGCAGCAGTCCGAGCAGGGCGGCCGACGTAGCGTTCAGGTCGCGCATCCACCCACGGTGCCACGCCTGCCTGGAACTTGTCCACAATGGTCGCCGATGACTGTCCACTGTGGTATCCACCAGGGCGGCCCGTGGTTGAGCGACCCGCAGGGACCACCGGTCGCTCGGTCGGATCGGTCGCGGGAGGTTTCCGACGCGCTCCACGCCCACGCAGTGATCGCGATTTGGGAAGAATTAACCGCTGTCAGCGCGGCTCATTCTTCCCAATTCGTGATCATGAGCCTCTCGGCGCTCGGATCGAGGGCGGTCCTGCTCGGCTGATCAGCGCAGGATCGCTGATCTGCGCAGGCTTCACGAATCGTTGGCGAAGTCCCGGATCCGCTCGATGAGCCGGATCCGGTCGGCGGCAGATCCGGCGATCGGGGTCACGTTCAGCGTCGTGACGCCTGAGGCGCGCAGCACCTCCAGCCGCTCCCGGACGTAGCCCGCGGGACCGATCAGCGAGCTGCGTTGAACCAGCTCGTCAGGCACCGCAGCGGCTGCGTCATCTTTCCGGGCCGCCAGATAGGCCTCCTGAATCGCCTGGGCTTGCGCCTCGAACCCGTAGCGACAGGCCAGGTCATGATAGAAATTGCGGCCCTTCGCACCCATGCCGCCGATGTAGAGCGCCAGTATCGGCCTGATGGTGTCGAGCACCGCGGCAGCGGTGTCCGCGTCGTCGGTGACGGCCAGCGGGGTGGTCACCACGACATCAAGATCGCCCAGCGACGGGTCTCGCTTAGCCCTACCCGCGGCCAGTGAAGCCCCCCATACATCGGCGGCCCGCTCGGGCAGGTAGAAGATCGGCTGCCAGCCCTCGGCGATCTCCGCGGCCATCGCCACGTTCTTCGGCCCGATGGCGGCGATGATGATCGGAATCCGCTCGCGCACCGGGCGATTGATCAGCTTCAGCGGCTTGCCCAGCCCGGTGCCACGATCCGCGGGAAGCGGGATCTGGTAGTGCCTGCCCTGATACTCCAGCCGCTCGCGACGCCACACCTGGCGGCAGATCTCCACCAGCTCCCGGGTGCGGCCCAGCGGTGCGGTGTAGGGAACCCCGTGAAAACCCTCGATCACCTGAGGCCCCGAAGCGCCGATGCCCAGGCTGAACCGACCGCCGGAAACGTAGTCAAGCCCCGCCGCAGTCATCGCCGTCAGCGCCGGGGTACGGGTGTAGATCTGCAGGATCCCCGACGCGATCTGCAGCCGCTCGGTGCGCGCGGCGATGAATCCCAGCTGGCTGACCGCGTCGAAGCTGTAGGCCTCCGGTACGAACACGATGTCGAGTCCGGCCTTTTCATAGTCGGCCAGCTCCGTGATGCTTTCGGCGAAACCACCGCTGTAGCTCAGAACCGTCCCGATGCGCACCGTGCTCCTCCTCGCTCAAAGATAAGCAGCCTTCCGGGTGCGGGTAACGTCGGCGTACCGCTGGAGACCGTGCCGAGGAGGATTGTCAACGTGAGCTCTTCAGACCAGATCACCACCGAGCCCATCACCCTCGACGAGGCGCGCGAGCTGATCGCGTCGGGTGCCGCCGTGCTGGTGGACGTCCGCGAACAGCACGAATGGGACGCTGGCCACGCCCCGGAGGCCGTGCACATGCCGATCGGCGAACTCGACGCCGCGGCGTTGCCACCCGATGTGCAGATCCTTACCACCTGCCGTTCAGGGGGTCGGGGAGCGCGAGCGGCCATGGCGTTGCGTGCGGCGGGAGTGCCAGCGCGGGACCTGGCCGGCGGGATGCGCGGGTGGCGGGACGCCGAGCTGCCGCTGGAGTCGTCCGACGGCGGACCAGGCGAGGTGCGCTGACGCGCTCGTGAGCGGCATCCAGTGCCATAACACTGTTTCCCACTCACGAGCGTAGCCGGAACCGCAACCGAAGGCTTGCGGCCCCGGCTACGCCCTCGCGCTCGATCCGGGCGGCGAGGCAACGGGCGTGGCCGGCGAGGCCGGCGACGTCCAATCCGTGCGGGGGCTCGCCAGCGTAGGGATCGATCCGGTCTGCGCCGCGGCGTAGCAACGCCACCGCGCCTTTCGGGTTGCCCCGCTGCACGTGGGTCAGGCCGACCGCGAGCTGGGCAAGTCCCTGCCACAGTTCGCGTTGCTCCCCCGACGTCGCCTTCCACACTGCCTCGAATACCTCATGGGCGTGAAAGGGGTAACCATCGTCGATCAGCCGCTGGGCGTGCCGGACCGCCTCGTCCGGGCTGAGCACGACATCGTCAGGAACTCGCTCAACCCCCCGCGCACCGTGCGGCAGCGGCCGGCCCAGGCCGTCTCGGGGACGGGCGTTGCGGGCCCGCCCGCTAAGATCCCGATCCCGGTTGTCCATCCCTGCATACTGGCAGGCCGACACCGCCGTACGGTTGACGAATAGCGCCACGCACGGGGCCGAATCCGCTATTCGGCCCGGATGGCGCTTCGGGTAACCGCACCCGATGCAGGCAGGATGGATACATGGACCACCACGGCCGCCGCGAGTACACCGACCGGATCCGGCTGGGCGGCGCGGCGCTGCCCATCGTCAGTCCGGCCCGGCTTTACGTCTGCGGGATCACTCCTTACGACGTGACCCATCTCGGGCACGCCAGCACGTTCGTCTGGGCTGATACGGCCGCTGCCGTGCTTCGCCTGGCCGGCGCGGAGACCGTGACGTGCCGCAATGTCACCGACGTCGATGATGTACTGACCCGTGCCGCCGTGCAGCGCGGTCGGCACTACGACGAGTTCGCTCTGGAGCAGGAGTACTTCTTCGGCAGGGATATGGCCGCCCTGCGGGTGCGCCGGCCCGAACACGAACCGCGCGCGCGCCACCACGTCGGACGAGTCGTACAACTGGCTTCGGCGTTGCTCAGCACTGGCCATGCCTATCACCGCGATGGTGCGGTCTACTTCCGGGGCGCTGACGTCCCGACCAAGACCGGGCTGACCCTAGAGCGCGCCACCGAGCTCGCGACCGAATTCGGTGATCGACTTGACGGTCTGGACCGCGACGACCCCTTCGACGTCCCGGTATGGCGGCCCTCGGCCGACGACCAGCCTGGCTGGCCCAGCCCGTGGGGTCGCGGCCGGCCCGGCTGGCACGCGGAGTGTGCCGCCATCGCGCTGGGCACGCTCGGCCCGGCGGTGGACATCCTGGCCGGCGGCGCCGATCTGACCTTCCCGCACCACGCATATCAGGCCGCCATGGTCGAGGCAGCCACCGGTGTCGGGCCCTTCGCACGGGCCGAGTTTCCGGTCGGCACCGTCACCATCCACGGGGTGAAGATGGCCAAGTCGACCGGCAACCTGGTGCTGGTCTCAGATCTGCTCGGCCACCACCCCGCCGCGTCGGTGCGGCTGCTGCTGCTCAACCGGCCGTGGCAGCAGATTTGGGACTTCCGTGCCAGCGACATTGCTGCCCAGACCAACCAGCTTGATCGGCTGTACGCAGCGGCTGGCACGGCACGCAGCTCGCAAGCCGCAACGGCCGCCGTCACTGCTGCCTTAGTGAATGACCTCGACGTCCCGGCCGCGCTCGCTATCGGCGAGGACTCGGGTGGTGACGCCGCGCGCCTGGTGCTGCGCACCCTGTCCCTAGACTGACCATGACCCGTACGCTCATCCTGCTCCGGCATGCGAAGTCGGCCTGGCCGGCGGACACTCCCGACGCTGCCCGGCCACTGGCCGCACGCGGACTCCGCGACGCCCCGGCCGTCGGTCGCTGGCTGCATGCGCAGGTTCCGAAGATCGATTGTGTGGTGTGCTCTCCCGCCGTCCGGGCCGTACAAACCTGGGACCTTGCGGCCGTCCATTTGGCTGCGATGCCCCCAGTCAGCCACGACCAGCGGCTTTACGGCGCGTCGGCTTACGAGCTTCTGGCGGTCATCCAGCAACTACCGCGCGGTGCTTCGACGGCAGTGTTGGTGGGCCACAATCCTGGGCTGGAGGACTTCCTGACACTGTTGACCGGCGCGGCCGAGGTGCTCAAGACATCCGCCATCGCCGTCATCACCACACCGCTGAACTGGGAACAGTGGCGCCCCGGTTCGGGGACCGTGGCGGCATTGGCGACCCCGCGCGGTTGACGAGCTCGCTGCGATCGGGCGTGCGGGACCGTACGCTCGCGATCAGCAGGTTTGCGTCGAGGTGGGAGGCGAGCGGATAGATGGCCACGGTGAGTAACGGGAAGGTAGCGGCGCGCGAAGCACGGATCGCGGCGCGCCCGCCGGAGATGATGTTCACACCGCTGTCTGAGCAGCTCGCCAACATTCGGCGCTGGAACGAGGAGCGAGGGTGGGGCTTGAGCGCCAGTGATCTCCACTCGGTCGACCTCACGCCGCGGGCTGGAAAAAGTCGCCTCGTCGTTGACCTCATCGCGGTCTACCTGCGGGATAGCGCAGAGATGGACGACGTCCAACGCACCTGTCATGAGCTGTGGACGGTGGCTGCCGCGCAGCAGCCGCACACCTGGTCCTGGGATTGGTACAGCGACAGGTGGGAACAGCGCCGCAAGCCGGTGCGGTTGATCGCCGGCCTCGCCCATCGGCCTGGCATCCGCCGGGTAACCGTCGACCTCGCAGCTCACTTCGAGCCAGGCCGCTACGTTCGACCGAGCGCGTTGCGCGGCCTCGACTCGGCGCACGCTGAAATTCTCGCCGCCGCTGCACATTTCCCGCGATGGATCCGGGCCATGGACGGCAAGACCGTCCCCTACACGTGGCTGTCGGGCTATGAGTTGCTGATCCGCGGACGCCCAGCCCCGTGGCGGCTGCCCGCACTGAGCTGGAGCAACTTTCGCCACACCATGAGCCTCACCGCTGGGTGGGCGAACCACTCGTATAGCGGCTGGGCCTCCCCCGTCTGTATCAGCTGACCGTCACCCGAAGGTAGCGCATTGTAACGTTAGGTCCCCAGAGTGGTGCGACGGACATCTATCCTGGCGCTGTGACAGTCCACGGGGGTACACGCACTCTGCCGGTCTGGTCCATGGCGTTGGGTCTAGCGCTCACCGCCGGCTGCACCGCCTCGCCAGACCAAGGCCAGCAGAATCGCCGGGGTGTCCCAGCCGACTGCACACGCACGGTCACCCAATCCGACGACGTGCGCCCAGCTTTGGAGAGCGCTTCGCCGGGCAATACCTTGTGCTTCACCGGTGGCAACCTCACCGACGCTGACCTGACGATGACCCGATCCGGAACGGCCGGCTCACCGATCAGACTCATCGCCGACGGCGCCACCGTCGAAAATGTACACGTCAACGCCAACCACATCGTGATCGAGGGCTTCAGGGTCACCGGCGGCGATGGAATCCTGCTGGAGGGAACCGGGATCACTGCGCAGCACAATACGATTCATGACACGCAGCGCGCCGGGATCGCGTGCATGCCGTGCACCGACTCGACCATCGCGGCCAACACCGTCCAACATGTCTCCACAGCCGGTATCTACATCACCGGCCAGCGCATCACGGTGACCGGCAATACGGTGAGCGATACCGTCGCCCGCGATGATGGCGATGCCGATGGCATGCGTTTTTTCGGCACCGGCCACCGGATCACCGGTAACACAATTCGAGACATCTCCGAACGAGGCTATCGGGCCCCCCCGCACCCGGACTGCTTCCAAACGTATGACCACAGCACGCCTACCTACGACGTCGTCATCTCGGGCAACACGTGTGAGAACGTCGACGCGCAATGTCTGATAGCCACTGACGACCAGCCCGGCGATCATGGTGCCCCCAGCAAAGCCCCGTCGATCACGTTCGTCGACAACACCTGCGCTCCCAACGGTGCCCAGGCGATCAACCTACGCCGGTGGCCCAACGTTGAGATACGCCAGAACAAGTTTTCCGGGCCCAACCTGCAGCGCGCGATCTTGATCATTGGTGGTTCAACTAGCTGCACCGTCGTCGGTAACACCTCCTCAGGCAACGGGCCTATCGTCGATGTGGATGGCGCGTCGCGACCAGGCTTCCGGGAGAATGACAACAGCCCCGCCTAAAGTGGTGCATGAGCTCAGACGCTTTTGCGGCCAGGTACCGAAATAGAATCTGGCCCTACAAACAAAGGTCACCCTGTGCGCTGGACACAGGGTGACCTTTGTTTGTTACGGAAGTCTAAACGCCTTGGCGAAGGATGACTTCCTGACCTTCTCTGAGGCCTGAGATAACCTGGGTACGATCGTCTCCGACGAGACCCGGCTGGAACCTCACTTGCTGCTGCGTACCGTTCGCGTCGATGATGGTGACTGTGCTTTGATCGCCGCTCTTACGAACCGCCGAGTTGGGAACGGTGAGGACGTCTTGGACCTGGTTGGTTATTACCCGGGCTTGCGCGGTCAGACCATCTTTAAGTCGTGGGTCGGTCTCATTGAGCACGACAGTGGCATAGTAGTTGATAACGCTGGAGATGTTACTTCCCGTGGGTGAAACAGAGACGACGGTACCGGCCCGCGTGAGATCGGGAACGGCATCGAAGGTGACATCGACCTTTTGGTTCGGGGCCACCTTCGCAGCGTCGGACTCCTCGAAGGGGACCACTACCTGGAAGGTGTTGATGTTATCGAGAATCATGAACTGCGTGCCGCCGGGGCGCTGAGCGCCGGTAGCCGGGTTACCCAAAGACAGGCTGCTGTTGGACGAGGTGCCACTGAGCCCGGGGATAGGGGCGGTGGAACCCGGCGCCAATGCGCTGACGCCCGAGCTGGGTTGGAGGTACTCCCCAACCAAGCCGTTAATCGCCGAGACGGTGCCCGTGACCGGCGCACGTAATACGGTGTTGTCAACATCGCGCTGGGCCGCCTCGACCTGAGCCGCGATGCTCGCCACCAATGCAACCTGCTGATCGATATTGAACGGGCGATCGGCAGCGGCGGCTTCAAGGTTGTTCTGCGCGGTGACCACGCTCTGGCGGGCGTTCTCGATCGAGACCAGCCCTTGCGCCCGGTCGACGTTTTGCTTCTGCTGATCGGCTTGCAGCGTGGTCTTGTCCGTCATCACCGCGCGGCGGCCGTTGAGGACCGCTTGCTGGTCCGTGGGAATCCGGTTACACGCCGGGTTACCGCTGCCACCCGAACCTCCCGGACCTGATCCACCTGACCCAGTGCTGCCCGCGAAAACAGGTCCCACCCGGGCGGGGTCTTCCACCCCCGCCTGAGCCGGCCCCACTCCCACCGAGGAGTTAGGCCCACCAGCACCGCCGACACCGTTGGCGGGTGCGGGCGGAGTGAAGGGAATTCCTCCGGTGGCGGCGCAAGAGACCTGATCGGCACGCAGCGTTTCCTGCGCCTTGTCCAGCAGATAGCTGTCGAAGTCCAGCTGTTTGTGCGCTTGGTCCGTCGCCGTCTGGTCCGCTGCCAGTTCCGCGTCGACCGACTTCTGCGTCGCCTCCAAGATCTGGTGCGCCTGGTCCAGGGTGGCCTGTGCGCCCTGCACTGTCGGGTCGGCCACGGCCTTACCGAACAACGCCCGCTGGGAGTTCAGCTGTCCCTGCAGTTGGTCCAGGGTCTGACGAAAAGCGAAGTCATCCTCCTGCGCCAACACCTGGCCCGCGGTCACCCGGTCGCCAACTTTGACCAGCAGCTGCTTGAGCTGTGCGCCCTTGGGGAAACCGAGGTTCTGCTCCCTGATGGCTGACAACGAACCGGAGGCTGACACCTTCGTCACCACCGCGCCGCGCTCCACCCGTCCGGTCGGGGGCGGTGCTGGCTCACCACCACATCCAGCCGCCACACCGAGCGCGGCGACCAGCCCTAGTGCTACCAGCACCCGAGCACCTGAGCGCCGGACTGAAGACAGCATCGATGAGCTGGTCTGCGTCATTGTCACAACGATGTCCCCCTGTGGTTTCGGGCTTCACGCAGTGCAACGCCTCAGCCGCCAGGGGGTTACGGGATCTCGCGCCTCGGTGGAAGGAGTATCGAAGTCACTGGTACCTAAGAGCTTCGATGGGCCGCAGCCGCGCGGCCCGGTTGGCCGGGTAGCCGCCAGCGACGAGCCCAATCACAAGGCTGATCGCAAACGAGAGGACCACCGACGGAATGGTCACTGCCGGAGCGAACGTGGCGAAGGTGGGGCCGAGCGCGGGCGCGAGGATGGAGCCGAGGATCGACAGTCCGACCCCGACCCCGATACCGATGAACCCGCCGAGGCCGGCCAGCACGAGCGACTCGATGAGGAACTGCTCGAGGATCGCGCGGCGAGTGGCGCCGATCGCTTTTCGGATGCCGATCTCACGGGTTCTCTCCGTCACCGAGACCAGCATGATGTTGAGGACTCCGATAGCACCGACAAAAAGCGAGATCGCCGCGACGGCGGCCGTGAACAACGTGAGGATTCGGAGGATCTGGTTGAAGGTGTCGAGCCGGCTGCGCAGAGATTGCACCTCGAAGTCCCTGTTCGCCGTGTCCTTGATCTTGTGCCGATCGCTGAGTACGCGAATCACGTCGTCTTCAGCGGCGGGCACCGCGGACGCTTGGCTGGCTTGCACGATGATCTGATTGACCTTGTCGCCACCACCGAAGATGTACCGGCGCGCCGTGTTCAGCGGCATGACCGCGACACTGTCGCCCGGCTCGCCGACGGACTGCATCACACCGATGACCCTGAAGGTCTGCCGGTTGATCCGGACTGTGTGACTCAGCGCGGCCGCGGGATCATTGCCGAAGAGGTAGCTCGCCACACTGGGACCAAGTACTACCACCCTGGCTGTGGAGCGGACCTGGGCGTCGTCGAAGAACGATCCCGCCGCCATATCCCCGTTGTTCAGATCCAGCCAGCGATCGGTGGAGCCGATGACGGTCGCCCGGAACCGGTAAGAGTCGGTCTCGGTCAACGCTTTGCCGGAGGTCGCGGGAATGACTGCGGCGATGTCGTGCGACATCGCCGGTTCCTGCAGCGCCGCGACGTCGGCGTCGACGAGGTCCTTCGGGGGGGCGCCGCCTGGCACGTTGCCGGCCGACGGAACGATGGTGATCAGATTGGCCAGTGGTTGGATCTTCTCATTGACCGAGGACTGCACGCCATTACCGATGGCGACGAGCAGGATCACCGCTGCAACGCCGATGATGATGCCGAGCATGGTCAACACGGACCGCAGCCGATTGGCGCGCAAGCCGCGCAGCGCGATGCGCACCGCCTCCTGCAGGTTCACGCGGTGACCTCCGTCCGGCTGCGCTGCACCCGGTCACTCTCGATTCGCCCGTCGCGCATCCGCACGACCCGCTTGGCGAACCCGGCGACCTCTTCTTCGTGTGTGATGATCACAACGGTGCGGCCGGCATCGTTCAGCGCGCCGAGTAACTTCAGGATTTCGGCACTGGATGCGGTGTCGAGGTTCCCTGTGGGCTCGTCGGCAAGCAGCAGGGTGGGATCGTTGATCAGCGCCCGGGCGATCGCCACCCGCTGCTGCTGACCACCGGATAACTCATTGGGCATGAACTTCTCGCGGTCGCTTAGGCCGACCTGCGCGAGGGCGTGCCGGGCTGGATTACGCCGAGCGTGTACCCCCGCATAAACCAAGGGCAGCTCCACGTTGCGGACCGCACTGGTACGAGCAACCAGATTGAACGACTGGAAGATGAATCCGATCTTGCGGCTGCGGATCTTGGCCAGCCGGTTGTCGGACAGCCGGCTGGCGTCGGTGCCGTCGAGCAGGTAACGGCCACTGGTCGGGACATCGAGACAGCCCAGGATGTTCATGAGCGTGGTCTTGCCCGACCCAGATGGGCCCATGATGGCGACCAGTTCGCCGTCGTCGATAGTCAGGTCTACGCCGGAGAGCGCCGGCACCTCGACCTTGCCCATCCGGTAGACTTTGCTAACGTTCTCAAGCTGGATCATGTCTACTCCCCCCATCTAGATATTGATCGCGCTCGGGCCCCGGCGACCGGCAAGCGAGCGCACCCACCCCTGTAGTGCACTACACTGCCGGACCGGACCTCGCGGCGGGAGGGGACGTCACCCACCGTGCGCGGTCCAACATAGACGCTACCGCGTCATGCACGTCACGGAAAGTAGCAACGCACACACGCGCGAGCTTTTTGGATCAATGGGCTTCCTCTACCGAGCGCCCGGGACGGGCATTGAGGTCGCGGAGGCGGTCAACGCGGCGGTTCGGTGGCGGCGCAAAGGCCAGCCGGCGCAATACAGTGTGCACGGTGGAACCGCCCGAAATCGAAATCGTGCCCGTAGATGGCGAAGGCAGCTTCTGGGACGACCGGCGTGGCCTGCTGGCGTGTCTGCGAGAGACCCCGCCGCGGGTGCCCGCCTACCTTGGGTACGACGCGCTCGGATCAGAACTGTTCGAGGCGATCACCGAGCTGCCGGGCTACTACCCCACTCGGGTGGAGCACCGGTTGCTGCAGCGCCATGCCGAGCAGATCGCCGACTTGATCGGGTACGAGCGAATCGCCGAGTTGGGCAGCGGAAGCGCGAAGAAGACACGACTGCTGTTGGCGGCCTGTGTAGAACGCCGTCCGACCTGCTATCTGCCGATCGACGTCAGCCGCGAGATGCTGGTGGCCAGCGCGCGTGAGCTGACCACTGAACTGCCCGGGTTGCGCGTGCAGGGATTGTGGGGTCGGTACGAAGCGGGTCTGGGCTGGCTGCGTGACGGCACACCAGAGCCGGTGACGGTGGCACTGCTCGGAAGCAACTTGGGCAATACCACGCCCGAGGAGCGAGCGGCGCTGCTCGCCGAGATCGCGGCCACTCTGCGGCCCGGCGACCGCTTCCTGGTCTCAGCGGACCTGCAGAAGCCGGCAGCGGTGTTGGAAGCCTGTTACAACGACCCGCCCGACCGGTCGGCCTTCGCGCGCTTTCGACTCAACCACCTCTCGCACCTCAACCGACTCTTCGATGCCGACTTCATCTTGGAATACTTCTACCCGCGGGCGCATTACGACGCTGCCAGCACCGCGGTCCAGGGCCACCTCTACGCGACCGAGGACCAGACCGTCGCGCTGCGTGAGCTGGACCTCGATCTGATCCTACGGCGCGGTGACTCGCTGAATGTCGGCTTCTCCTACAAATTCCACCGCCCCGAGTTCGTGGCCGCCGTCGCCGCGCGGGGCTTCGATCTCGGCGCGCAATGGATCGACGGGGTGTGGCAGTACGGCATCTTCTTGTTCGTCCGTTCGGCATGACCGCAGCCCAGGATGTGAAATCCACGTTTGGCCCGGGCCTGCGGCGGGTACCCTAAGATCGTGCTGCTATTGCGGCCCCCTGGGGTATACCGAGCCGATAGCGATACTTCGTTATTAATTCACGCTCTTCGTGAGGGGGGTTACGCCAGCGGTCGGCGCGTCCTTGACATTGGAACCGGAACTGGCGCATTGGCGCTGGCGGCCGCTCGAGCAGGCGCCGCTTCGGTGACCGCGGTGGACTTGTCCCTCCGCTCGGTGGTTACAGCCTGGATCAACACGCGCTTGCACCGGGTGCGGTGCGCTGTGCACCACGGTGATCTGTTCGAACCCGTGGCTGGCAAGTGCTTCGATCTCATCCTGGCCAACCCGCCTTACGTTCCCGCGGCTACGAACATGCTGCCGCGGCACCGGATCACCCGCTGCTGGGATGGCGGTCTCGACGGACGGACCGTGTTGGATCGAATTTGCGCAGGCGGCCCAGCCCTACTCGCGCCCGGCGGCCTGATGCTGCTGGTGCACTCCGCGGTCTGCGACGACGACGCCACCCTGTGCCGCCTCGTCGAAGCCGGCATGCACGCCGAAGTCCTCGCCCGCGCCACAGTGCCTTTCGGGCCCGTGATGCGGCTGCGCGCGGCCATGCTCGAAGCCCGCGGATTCGTGCAGCCGGGGCAACGTGACGAGGAACTGGTGGTAATCGGAGCCCGGCGTGCCAGCTGAACCGGTCCGGCGTCAGGTTACCGTCACCGAAGAAGGACCCGTGCTGGTGCA
>JAICHZ010000020.1 GCA_025924655.1 Pseudonocardiaceae bacterium
CGGTCGGAGCAGTCGGTGACGGCCCGAGCAGCTCGCGCCGACCCTTCCCGGTTATCTGCCGCACCACTACCGTGGTCGGAGTCAATGGATGGAGGTCACGATGGCAGTTGACGAGACACCAGGGCTGTTCGCTCCACCGACCGAGCAGCCACCAGCGGTCGCGATGCTTCAGCTGACCATGGGAGCCCTGGTATCCCAGGCAGTCAGCGTGATCGCCAGGCTCGGTGTCGCCGACGTGCTGGCTGCCGGGCCGCAACCGGTTGAGCAGATAGCGCAGCGGGTGGGCGCGCATCACTCCGCGTTATATCGCGTGCTGCGAGCGCTGGGTGACGTCGGTGTCGTCGCCGAGCTGGAGAATCGGCAGTTCGCCCTGACCCCGCTCAGTGAGCTGCTGCGCAGTGACGTCCCTGGCTCTATGCGGGGTTGGGCGACCATGGTCGGGATGCCGTTTCACCGTTACCCGTGGACCGACCTGTACGAGACTGTCCTGACCGGGGAATCAGCGTTCGACCGGGTTCACGGCACTAAGGTTTTCGACTACCTGGCTGAGCATCCCGAGGATGCCGCAATCTTTGACGCGGCCATGACTTCGATCTCCACAAATGAGAGTGTCAGCATTGCGAAGGCGTACGATTTCAACCGTTTCAACACCATAGTGGACGTCGGTGGCGGGCGAGGCGGTTTACTTGCCGCGATCCTGTCCGCCAACCCGCACCTTCAAGGTGTGCTATTCGACGTTCCGACAGTCGTAGCCGGCATCGACGACGAGCTAGCCGCAGCCGAGGTCGTTGGCCGCTGCGAGGTCGTGAGTGGGGATTTCTTCGACTCAGTACCGGACGGCGCCGATGCCTACCTGTTGAGCGCCATCATCCATGACTGGGACGACGACCAAGCGGTACAAATCCTGCGCACCTGTCGAGCGGCGATGACCGACAGCGCCTGCATGCTGCTTGCGGAGATCGTGCTACCGGAGGGTCCAGCGCCATCCATGGGCAAACTCGCGGATTTGGAGATGCTGGTGATGACCGCTGGCGGTCGTCAGCGCACCGAGGCGGAGCTCCGCGCCCTGCTTGGCCGGGCCGGCCTTCGCCTAACCCGCACCATCCCCAGCACAAGCATGGTCAGCCTGGTAGAAGCCGTCCCCGACTCGCCGAGCTGATTGCACGGATCGCGACTCGCTTGCTTCGAAATACAGTCGCGACAACCCTGTTGTCGCCGAGCTCGACACCACGGCTGTCCACCGCCGCCATCGCAGCCCTCCTCTCGAACTCGGCGCACGCAAAGGCTGTTCCCCACCGGAGGACGAGGGCCATACCGCGACCCAGGACCCATCTCACCCCTCTGGACGGCGCGAAGCGCCGACGGCGTTGGCTCCGAACGGCGATCAGCGCAGGGTGCTGAGCATGGGTGCTACCTCGGGCGGGGGCGCAGTTACCGGCCACCAGGCTAGGTCTAGGGACTCTGAGCTACGTACGGGAGTGGCACCGGACGGGGCGTGCAGCAGGAAACGTACGTCGAAATGCCGGGTGGGCAAACCCAGCGAGCAGGTGATCGGGTGGACGTCCAGATGCAGTGGCTGCGGATCGATCTCCAGATCGCTGATACCGGATTCCTCGGTCGCCTCCCGCAACGCCGCCGCCGCGAGTCCGGCGTCACCTTCCTCACAGTGGCCGCCGAGCTGAAGCCAGCGGCCGACCCGCGGATGCAGGGTCAGCAGTACCTGCGTCCGGTCGTGTGAGAGGACCACCGCGGAGGCTGTCAGGTGACCGGGAACGCAGGAGCGGGCGCAGGCGTCTGGGCGGCCGGCGAGGAATCCGAGGAAGGCCTGGAGCAGGGCCCGCTGGCCGGGGTCGCCGGGCTGCCAACGCGACAGCGTCTGCGTCGCATCAGCGTGCACAGCGGCATTCGGGGCCGGCACATTCGGTGCTGGGGCATTCGGCTCGGTCACGGTCGGACCGCTGCGATTCGGGCTCGTGATCATCGCGGTGGATTATCGCAGCACCAATCCATCGTCCGGATCACCCGGTGGGCGCGGTTGCAGCGGTTGCGTGGGGTGGCCGACGGCGACCGCGCCCAGCGGCCGCCACTCCGGTGGCAACGCGAGTTCGGTGCGAACCAGATCCGGGCAGAACAGCGTCGAGCCGATCCAGCAGGAGCCCAGCCCCTCCGCGGCCAGTGCTACTAGCAGACCCTGCACGGCGGCACCAGCGGCAACGGTGAACATCGCCTCCTCGGCGGCTTGCCGGCGCGCATCGGGGTAGGCGTGCGCGCCGTCGGGCACCGCCACCGGCACCAGTACCTCCGGCGCGTCGAAGAGCAGGTCGCCGCGCCGTACCCGGCGCTCGATCCGGTCCTCGGTCAGCCCATCGCAACGCAGGTCGTCCCGCCACGCCTGGCGCATCGCCTCGAGCAACCGGCGACGGACCTGCCGATCGACCAGCCAGACGAATCGCACCGGCCGGGTGTGGTGCGGTGCCGGCGCGCGCAGCGCGATCCCGACCGCGCGGCGCAACTCCGCCGGATCCACCCGGTCGCCACGATACGAGCGCACCGAACGGCGCAGCAGCACCGCCTCCGCCCGGCCCGCGGCTCGTCCCCGGTCCAGCGCCTCGTCGGTGCCCAGCCGGAACAGATCGTCGGTCAGCGGGCGGATCAGATCCGCCGCGGTGCTGGCATCGTCGTCCCCCGCCAACCCGCGCAGCACCGCCACCGGCACTCCGGCCAGCTTGCCCTTGACCAGGTCGGCGGCGGCGGCCACCTCGTCTGCGACGGCTACCTCGGTGACCGTCAGCTCGTTGCCGTGCCGGTCGACGGTGCCCAGGTAGCGGTGCAGCACGCGCAACCCGGCGGACCCGATCGCGGTATCGGTCTGGCCGACTCGCCATGCCCTACCCATCGTGTCGGTGATCACCACGGCGACGTCGACGCCCAGCTGCGCAGCCAGGCCGCGACGGAGCCGCGCGGCGCTGGCATCCGGGTCGACCGGCAGCAGCGCGACCTCGCCAGGTGCCACATTCGATGAGTCCACTCCCGACGCGGCCTGCACCACGCCCAGTGAGTTCTCGGTGATCAGCGTGCGGCCGCGGCGAGCGATCACCCGCCGGGCCTCGGTGGCGACCAGCTCGCGGCGCGCCGCGTCCCGCGCGGGCGGATCAACCGGGACGGTGATCAGCCGGCCCTCCACCTTCGACACCACCTTGCTGGTGACGACGACCACGTCACCGTCGACGAGCCACGGCGCGGCGGCGACCAGCGCGCCGATCAGATCGTCGCCGGGTCGGAACTCGGGCAGTCCTCGAACCGGCAGGATACGGATCTCACCGGGGGCGGCGTGATCGATCACTGCCGCAGGGCGAGATCCAGCGCCGCGCGCGCCATCGCCGCGGTCGCTGCAACGTCGGTCATCAGCAGCGGAATCTCTCGGACCTCGATCCCGGGCACCGTCGCCCGATCCCCGGTGTGCACCAGCCACCCGTCGAGGATCCCACCCGCGCGGCGGGCTCCGTAGTGGGCAGCCACGGCTCCCGCGTCACACGGCACACCGATGGCGGCCAAGCAGGCCTCGGCCATCCCGCGCACCGCGCGGCCACCAACGATCGGAGATAGCCCGATCACCCGGGCGCGAGTGTTGCGCAACGAGGGCCGGATCTTCGGCACCGCCAGCACACTGCCGATCGACACCACCGGATTGGACGGTGCGAGCAGCACGGCATCTGCCCCGGCGATCGCGTCGAGCACCCCGGCGGCCGGCTCGGCGGTATCCGCGCCGATCGGTACGAACTCGATGGCCGGCAGTTGCGCGCGGTACCGGATCCACCACTCCTGGAAGTGCATAGAGCGGCGGCCCTGCTCGTCGCTGACGACGACGTGGGTTTCGCAGCGGTCATCGGTGGCCGGCAGCAGCCGCACCCCGGGGCGCCACCGCTCGCACAGCGCCGCAGTCACCGCGGACAGCGGATAGCCGACTTGGAGCATCCGGGTGCGGACCAGGTGGGTGGCCAGGTCCAGGTCGCCCAGCCCGAACCACTCCGGATCAGCCCCATAGCGCGCCAGCTCCGCTTTGACCACCCAGGTCTCACCGGCACGCCCCCAGCCGCGTTCGACATCGATGCCGCCGCCGAGGGTGTACATGCAAGTGTCCAGATCCGGGCAGATCCGCACTCCGTGTAGCCAGATATCGTCGCCGGTGTTGACGACCGCGGTGATGTCATGCGCGGCGGGGCCGGGCTGCTCAAGCCCGAGCGCGGCCTTGAGCCCGAGTAGGAACCGGGCGCCACCGACGCCGCCGACCAGCACCACGACGTTCACGGCAGTGGTCAGGGGTTGTCGTTGGCCGAAGGCTGGTGGTCGAACGTGGTCTGCACCTGTTGGGAAGGCTTGAAGCGCTCGGAGTCCACATAGGAACGATAGGACGCTCGGTCGGCGCGAGTCAGCGCGACGTCGTTGACGAACGGGGTGAGCAGATTGCGGGGCCATAGCCGGCGCGCTCGCACCGCGTTGATCTCCGCACAGAACACCACGATGACCGCCTGCAGGTAGAGCCAGGCCAGCAATCCGAGAACCAGCCCGAAGATGCCGTAGATCTGCGAGGAGCCGTTGAGCTCATAGCTGACGAACCAGGCGCCGACCATCTGCAGGACCTCAACCGCGACCCCGGCGGCGACAGCACCGGGCATCAGATCAGCCAGCCGAACCTCCCGGGCGGTCAGCACTCGAAATCCGACAAGGAACGCGCCGACGTTGACGATTATCGCGACCGCGATGGCGGCAATACGCTCGCCGGCGCTGATGCCGTAGCCGTATCCCGCGGCGACCGGGCCGACAGCGGCCAGTGCTGTGGTTATCAGGACGACCGCGCCGATCAAAACGAACAACACCAGGCCGCGTAGCCGGGACAGTACTGGGTCAGGGCGGGCATAGCGCGGCACGGCCCAAACCCGATTCAACGTCGTCTGGATGGCCACCGAGACGCCTAGGCCGCCGTAAAGCGCGCCGAGGATGCCCAGGACCACACCCAGCCCACTGCCATGGATAGAGCTGACATTGTCGCGCAGTTGCGGTCCGACGATGGGGAATTGTTGCAGCGCCGAGCCGAGCACCGCCTGTTGCCAGTCGGGGTGGGCCTCCAGGGTATAGCCCAGCACACTGACCAGCAGCAGCAGCATGGGAAACAGCGAGACGAAACCGTAGTAGGTGATCAGCACCGCCAGGTAGCCACCCTGGTCGTCGACGAACTTGTAGACCACCGCCAACGGGAAACCCAACCAGGTGTGACGCCGCTGGAAGCCGTCCAGCCGAGCTGTTACACCCATCGCTCGTCCTCGCCGTCCCCGGATAATGCACTCAAGACACTGACGTTATCCCGGCGTTGATCAGCCGTCGAGTTGACTGGCCGACCGTTGACTGGTCAGCGCCAGAAGAGGAACTCCTGAAGGCCGGCCACCGCTGTCAGCGGATCGCCACCGAGGGCGGCGAAGACCGCGAAGCTGGCGCCGAACAGAGCATTTCCCACCGCTGGGACTCCGATGATCAAAACGAACAGTAGCAACGGCGCATACCAGCCGAGGCTGCCGGCGAACCTGCGAGCCCGCGCGGGCAAGTAGGGCTCTAAGACGCCGAATCCGTCGAGCCCCGGCACCGGCAGGATATTGAGTACGAACGCGAGGATCTGTACCAGAGCGAGATAGGACAGGCCGGCCGCTAGCCCGTCCGGCAGGCCGCTGGTAGCGACCACGGCGGTGATTGCGGCGCCGAGGACGAGATTCGTCAGCGGCCCGGCCAGTGACACCGCCGAGGCGACCGCTCGTGAACGCAGCGCGGCGCGGTTGATCCACACCGCGCCGCCGGGCAGCGGGACTCCGCCCAGCGCCAGCAGTGCCAGCGGCATCAGCAGCGACATCACCGGGTCGGTGTAGCGCCGGATGTCCAGGGTGAGGTATCCCTTGGCGCGCACCGAACGGTCGCCGCCCCGGTAGGCCGTCAGGGCATGCCCGAACTCATGCAGGCACAGCGCGACCGCCCATCCGCCGAGGACCAACGCCACGATGCCGGCAGTGCGGGCCGTGCCGCTGGTCGACGTCGCAAGCGCGCCGCCGGCGACCGTCGTCGCGAGCAGCAGCAGGAACAACGGGCTGGGAGCCAGACCGGTGGCAGGCACAGCCCTACTCTCTCTTACCCCCGGCCACCCGGCCCGTCGGCCGGGTGAAGCTACCGTGGGCGCCTGATGACTACTCGGCGTGTCAATTACGACACGCGCTGTAGGACTGTGGATCAGCCCCGAGAACTTGCATCCCCGATGACAGAGGTGTAATCACAAGGTTGTTATTCTCCCGGCTGGTAGCCCGGGAAGGCGCGAAACCGGGGAGGAACTCTATGGCGAGAAGGGCGGACCGCCATGGATGAGAGGGACACCAGCTGGCCAGCGGAGGGCAGGATCGAGCTTCAGGGTGACTGGGGCCCATTCGACGGGCAGGCCGAACAGGAGCAGGACTGGCAGGAGCGGGCGCTGTGCGCCCAGACCGATCCAGAGGCGTTCTTTCCGGAGAAGGGTGGATCGACCAGGGAAGCGAAGCTGATTTGTGCGGGCTGCGAGGTCCGCGCCGAGTGCCTGGAGTACGCGTTGGCCTTCGATGAGCGGTTCGGTATCTGGGGTGGGCTGTCCGAGCGCGAGCGTCGCAGGCTCAAACGCGGCGCGGGCTGATCCTGGCCGCTGCCCGGAGTCCGCGCCAGTCGCGGGGGGGCGTTACCGTGTGCCCCCACTAACGGGGATGGACAGGGAGGAGTCGGCGTGGCGCGCAATGCTGGGGTACCTGCCGGTGGCGGCAAAGTCCGTCGTTCCGGCGGTTCGCCCAGCGCCAGCAACGTCGCGACGCCGGTAGCACCCAGCGCGCCTGAAGACAACGGCGTGGCAGAAACCGGCGCCGAGCCAACCGGCGCAGGGCAAGCTGGCACGCGAAACCGGCCGCGGCCCTCTCCGCTGCCCAAGCATCCCGATCCGACGAATCCACAGATCGGTACCGACTCCAGTGTGCTGACGTTGGACGACGTCGGCATCGGCACGCGCATCCGAGAGTTCCTGCTTTCCCCGCCCGCGTTGCTGGCTGCGGCGATGACGGTGCTCGCTGTGCTGCTCAACCGCCACCGGCTGGCGCTGGACTTGTCTGGTGGCCGGTTGTTGCCGGTGGAGAGTCTGGGTCAGACCTGGTCGTCCTACCTGGCGTCGTGGCACCCGGTCGGCGGGGGGAGCGCGGCTCCCGCGCCGGCTGCCCTGGCGGTCCTCGGCATGCTCGGTCTACCGGTGGGGTCGCCGGCCGCTGCGGTGTCATTACTGCTGTTGGCCGCGCTGCCACTGGCCGCGCTGTCGGCCTATCGGGCCACCCGCGCCCTTCCGGTCAGCCGCGAGCGCCGAGCACTGGCCGCTGGCGCCTACGCGTTGCTCCCGCCCGCCATCGCTGGGTTGGCTCAGGGCCGACTCGACGTCGTGGTGACCTTCCTACTACTGCCGATCGTCCTGGCCGGTATCACGTCAGTGTTACGCGGTCAGACAGGCCGAAGATCCGGTGGCTGGCTGTCCACCGCGGCTGGCACCGCTCTCGGGATTGCGGTGATCGGCGCATTCGCCCCGCTCGTGCACCTGCTGTTGTTGACCGTGGTGCTCATCGGCTTCGTGCTGATTCCGGCCCCCCGGGTGACGACGCTGCGCCGCGCGGTCGGACTGTTCGCCGTGGTGCTGCTGCCGCTCGGGTTGCTTTTGCCGTGGCCGGCGGTGGTTATTCAACGTCCTGAGGTGCTGTTGCAGGGCGTAGGCGCGGTGGTGCCTGAGCAGGTGCCGGGCTGGTTGCGGCTGATCGCTTTGGACCCCGGTGGGGCGGGCGCCGCACCATGGGTAGGAGCGGTGGTACTGCTGGCCGCACTGTTCGCGCTCGCCGTTGCGCCATCCCGGGCGATGCTGCCGGCGGTGGGGATGGTGGCGCTGGGCGCGCTCGCGGTGGCGCTGTTGATTCGGTTTCCGATGCGGCCGCTGGTGGGTGGTGATCCTCGGCCTGGTTTCACCGGCGGTGCGCTGCTCTTCGCCGGTTGCGGGTTGCTCTGGATGGTGCTGCTGGCCGGCCGCACCGCGGAGCCGACTCGGCAGTGGCTCGGTGAGCAGTGGCCTACGAGGTTGTCGGCGATGCCGTGGGCAGGGTTGGCGGCGCTGTCAGGAGCAGCTGTTGCGGTGGGTACCGGCGGTCCGCTGACCAGCGGTCCACCGGCTGGCCTGCCGGTACTAGCGCCATCACTGGCCGCTGAGCTGGACCGGTCGGACACCTCAGTTCTCGTGATAGGTGCCCCGGGTGAGCCGGTACGGCTGACCAGATCGCGGACCGCACGCTTCGGCGACGACGACATCGCCCCGCTGCGTGCCACCGGTGCCCGCCTGGAGCGGGCGGCCGCGGCGCTGCGCGCAGGACAGCCGGGTGAGACGTCCGCCGCGATGGCAGACGTGGCTGCGGCTGGGGTGCAATTCGTGGTTCTCCCCACCTCTGCGCAGGGTGTCCGCGCCCTCGCGGCAGCTGGACCCCTGGCCCGCTCGGCGCCCCGGACCGCGGACGGCAGACCGGTCCTGCGAGTGGTGCGACCGGTGTCGGGCGCGGAGCTGTTGGGTCCCGCGCTGGCAGAGCAGGCGCGCAGCGGTGCCGCTCCACCCATCGAACCGGGGGTCAGCGGCGTGCTCGCGCCGGCCCAGCCGCCGCGGCTGGCAGTGCGGGTAGCGCCCGGGGCGGACGGCCGGTTGCTCGTAGTCGCCGCCAACGACGAGCCGGGCTGGCAGGCCACCGTGGACGGCCGCCCAGTTCCAGTGGTACGCGGGTGGGGCCACCAGGTCGCGGTCCCGGTGCGGGGTAACTCTGCCGAAGTGCGGGTAGTCCGCTCCGAGGTTCCCAGGACGGCGCTTTTGCTGATCGAGGGTGCGCTGCTGCTGCTCGTCGCGGGCACGGCCCTGCCGTCTCGGCGCCACTCCAAGAGGTAGCGGGTCAGTCCACTTCGGGCGGGCCGTCGATGGTGTCTGGATCGAGTCCCAGATAGTTCGCCACCTGCTCGATCAGCACTTCATGAACGAGGTCCGACAGGTCGCCGCCGTCCTGCGCGCGAGTCTCCAGCGGCCGTCGGTAGAGCACGATTCGGGCTCGAGTGGGTAAGCCGGCGCGGTCCACGCCCGCCTGAACCAGCCGGGCCAGCGGAACGTTTCCGTCCTCCACCACGTCACTGCCCCAGCTGACAGTCGTCGGATCGCAGTCAGTGACCTCTGGCACCTCGTCAACGGCGACGTCGAGCCGGTCGAGCTCGGTGTGCCAACGCTCGTCGATCGGTTCTAGCGCTTCCAGCACGATTGCGTCGAAGCGCTCCGCGCGGCTGCGCGCCGCGGGCAGGGTGGCCGGGTACAGCAGCCCTCGCACGCCGCGGCCACGCCGGTCGCGGCGCCTGCGTAGCCGCGAGCGGGCTGACCGGGTCACCGCCATCTGCCGAGACTACGCCGCTGTCACAGCTGACCGGCGCGGTGTTCCGCGCGCCTGCCGCACCCGGTCGGACCTGCGCGCTATGGTCCGGGCCGTGCGCAGTGGGCGGCGGTGCTTAAGGACTGGGTGCACAAACGCGGCAGTTGCCACGCTCACCTACGTCTATGCCGACTCCACCGCGGTGGTGGGCCCACTAGCCACCTGCAGCGAGCCGCATTCCTACGACCTGTGCGAGCAGCACGCGCTACGGCTGACCGCGCCGCGCGGCTGGGATGTCGTGCGGCACGATGGTGAGTTCGCCGAGCCGGAACCCTCAGTGGATGATCTCACCGCGCTGGCCGAAGCGGTACGCGAGGCTGGCCGAGTCGACCGACCAGTAGATCCGGTCCGCGCCGCTGCCGCCACCAGCGGCGCCCGCCGCAGCCACCTCAGGGTGCTTCCCGACCCGGTAGACGACTGAGCTTGTCGAATTCAGCAGGCTCAGCGGGGTAACTGCTACCCGAATAACCCCGCCGAGCCTGCGCAATGCGGGATAACGTCTCGATGAGACCAGGCTCGACGGGAGGAGAGCAGTGCCCGATCTGTCAGCGGTAGTCAAGGCCTACGATATCCGGGGCATCGTCGGGGAACAGCTGGACGCTACGATGGTGCACGACATCGGCGCGGCCTTCGCTGAGTTGGTAGCGCGTTCGGCCGGTTCACCAGCAGTGGTCATCGGGTACGACATGCGCGATTCCTCACCCGGCCTGGCAGCAGCCTTCGCGCAGGGCGTGACGAGCCGCGGCGTCGATGTCATCTCCATCGGATTGGCCAGCACCGACATGCTTTACTTCGCCTCTGGGCAGCTCGGATTACCGGGCGCGATGTTCACCGCAAGCCACAATCCGGCCCGTTACAACGGCATTAAGCTTTGCCGAGCGGGAGCCGCGCCGATTGGCCAGGACAGCGGTCTCGACAAGATCCGGATGGCGGTGGAGGGCGGTATTGAGCCAGGACCGGGTGGTGGTGCTGTCACTGAGCGGGACATGCTCGCCGACTACGCGCAGTACCTGCGTTCCCTGGTGGACTTGTCCGCGATCCGCCCATTGCGCGTCGTTGTCGACACCGGCAACGGAATGGGCGGGTATACCGTGCCCGCGGTGGTCGAGGGACTGCCGCTGAGCCTCATCCCGCTGTATTTCGAGCTGGACGGCAATTTCCCGAATCACGAGGCCAACCCGTTGGATCCGGCGAACCTGGTGGATCTGCAGGCCGCTGTCCGCGAGCACGGTGCCGACCTGGGCCTGGCCTTCGACGGCGATGCCGACCGGTGCTTCGTGATCGACGAGCGTGGCGAACCGGTGAGCCCGAGCGCTATCACCGCATTGGTCGCGACCCGCGAGTTGGCCACTGAGCCCGGTGCGACAGTGATCTACAACTTGATCACGTCGCAAGCCGTGCCGGAGATCGTGGCCGAATACGGTGGGCGGCCGGTGCGCACCCGGGTCGGGCACTCATTCATCAAGCAGCGGATGGCGGAAACCGGGGCGATCTTCGGCGGTGAGCATTCCGCGCACTACTATTTCCGCAGTTTCTGGCGCGCTGACTCCGGAATGCTCGCCGGGTTGCACGTGCTCGCCGCGCTCGGCCGCCAGCAGCGGCCGCTATCGGCGCTGATGGCCGAGTTCAGCCGCTACGCCGCATCCGGTGAAATCAACTCCACGGTCGATGACCAACGGGCCAGGATGGCGCTCGTGCGGCAGCGCTTCGCGGCCCGAGACGGCATCCAGCTCGACGAGCTCGACGGCCTCACCGTACGGTGCCCCAACGGTTCGTGGTTCAACCTGCGTCCGTCGAACACCGAACCGCTACTACGCCTGAACGTCGAGGCCCGGGACACCGCGGCGGTCGAGGCGTTGCGCGACGAGGTGTTGGCACTGGTGCGCGGCAACTGAGGAGGTGACGACGATGGCCGTGAACTTAGACGCTGCGCTGATGGAGATCTTGGCGTGTCCGTGCCCGGCACACGCGCAGCTGCGCAGCGGTACTGCTGTGGATCCGGACGCGAATGCATTGACCTGCACTGCGTGCGGACGCAGCTTTCCGGTGACCGATGGCATCCCGGTGATGCTGCTACACGAGGCGTTGCCCGGGACCGGACCGGACGCCGGCAGCGGCGGTGGCAGCGGGTGATGGACTCCGACCGTAGCCGTAGTAACGGTGGCAACAGCCAGGGTGACGACGATGACTTACTCGACGACCCCGGACGCCTGGAGATCATCGATACCGGTGGTTTGCTGCGTGCCGCGGCAACGGCGGGCGCCCAAGTGCGTTCCACGGCGGCCGCGGCCGAGGAAGCGGGTCTGCAGAGGCTGACCGGGGAACGTCCACGCGCCCTGGTGCTGCTGACCCGTCCGGGTGCGGCGTCCGCCGCCGCACCGCTGCTGCTTGCGCTGCTGGGACCGTCGTGCCCGGTACCGGTGGTGACTACCCGGTCGGTGCCGATGTGGGTGGGCGCGTTGGACATCGTCCTGGCCAACACCGCCGATCCCGGGGATCGGGAGCTGGCCGACGGCCTTGCCCGCGCGGTCCGCAGAGGAGCCCAGTTGGTGCTCACCGCGCCCGCGGACGGTCCGGTGGCGGCCGCGGTGGCAGGTCGCGCCATGCTGGTGGTGCCCAGAATCGAGGTGCCACCGGGATTGGCGCTGCCGCGGACGCTGACCGCCGGTCTGCTGCTGTTGGATGCCCTAGGGCTGCTCGCCACTGACGTCGAGGCGCTGGCCGGCGAGCTGGACCGGGAAGCTGAGCGCGATTACGTCGCACACGAGTCGTTGGTCAACCCCGCTAAGTCGTTGGCGTTGCGGCTGGCCGGGCGAACCCCGTTGCTGTGGGGTACTGACCCGGTGGCCACCGCGGTGGCCGGGCATGGCGCCGCGGCGCTCGCCGCGCATGCGGGGATGGTGGCGCACGCGGCGGGATTCCATGAGGCGGCAGCGCTGCCGGTGCTGCGCCGAGAGGCGATACGCGCCAGCGCGGAGACCGATGTGTTCAGTGATCCATTCAGGGATCCGGGCGAGGATGCTGCGCCGGATGGTGCACTGCCGGCGGTCCGGCCGGTGCTGCTCGGGGTGCTCGCCGACGCCGGCACCGAGTCCGAGCGGGCCACGGCGTTGGACACATTGCCGGCTGCTGACGTGGTCACCGCCGACGAGGAGCTGATGGTGCGTCAAGGCGATCCGGGGGCCGTGGCGAGTGCCGCCGCGGTGCTGGCCCTACGGTTCGACTTCGCCGCTCTCTACCTCGGGTTGAGCCGCGGTGTGTTGGGCAGGCCAGGTTGGCTCGGCTCGGCCGGCTCGGTCGTTGAATGAACGCAGGCGGTAAGGGAGGGGTTGTGGAGCTGTTGCGCAACGCGGTGCGGCCTTACGCCTGGGGTTCCCGGACAGCGATTCCGGAGCTACTCGGCGGCCCGGTCCCCGCCCCGCACCCGCAGGCGGAGCTATGGCTTGGCGCGCACCCGGCGGATCCGTCCGTGCTGATGCACGCAGACGGCGCCCAGACGTCTCTGCTGGAGGCGTTGCGGGCCGACCCGTGCCGGCATCTCGGCCCGCGCTGTGCGCAGCGCTGGGGAGGCCAGTTGCCGTTCCTGCTCAAGGTGCTCGCCGCCGACGAGCCGCTGAGCCTGCAGGCTCATCCGTCCGCGGAGCAGGCGGCTGGGGGCTTCGCCCGCGAGGAGGTCCGGGGAATCCCGCGGGACGCGCCGGAACGCAACTACGTCGACCCCAGCCACAAACCCGAGCTGATCTGTGCGCTTACCGAGCTTCAGGCGCTGGCTGGGTTCCGGGATCCACGACGCACCGTCGAGTTGCTCAAAGCTTTGGACGTGCCCGCGCTGGCGCCCTACCGTGCGATGCTCGCGGCTGAGCCCAATGCGGACGGGTTGCGAACCTTGTTCACCACCTGGATCACGATGCCCGAGCCCGCGATGAAGGCGATACTGCCCCCTACCTTGGATGCCTGCGTCGCGTTACTGCGCCGCAACGGCGTGTGCGGCTCGCTTCCCACCCCGTCGGGAGATTTTCAAATCCTTCGCGCAGACGATTCTCGGGCCCCTCGCGAAAGCGACTTTCGAGCCGCTCGCGAAAGCGACTTTCGGGCCCCTCGCGAAAGCGACTTTCGGACAGAGTGCCGGGTGATTCTGGAGCTGGCCGAGACCTATCCGGGAGACGTCGGAGTGCTCGCGGCCCTGCTGCTCAACCATGTTGTGCTGGCGTCGGGAGAGGCGATGTACCTGCCCGCCGGCAACCTGCACACCTACCTGAGGGGCACCGGTGTGGAGATCAGCGCGAACTCGGACAACGTACTGCGCGGCGGTTTGACCTCCAAACACATCGACGTCCCGGAGCTGCTGCGGGTACTGGACTTCTCCTATGGTGTGCTGCCGGTACAACGCGGTGAACCGGTGGGGCCACACGAAACTGCTTATCGCACTCTGGCGGAGGAGTTTCAGCTGACAAGGCTGGAATGGGCAGACGGCGAGTCGACCCCGATCTGCTTGCGCAGTCAGTGGCCGCAGATCCTGCTGTGCACTCAGGGCTCAGCGCAGCTGCAATCCCTCGACGGCGGCAGCGTCACCGTGCGTCGAGGTGGCTCGGTATGGCTGGCCGCCGAGGACCCCGAGGTCACTGTGTGCCCAGGCCCCGGCCCGGTGCAGCTATTCCGCGCCCTACCCGGCCTCGCGCCGTTGCCGGCCCACCCGGGGCCGTCATTCGGCTCCGAATAGCGATCTATCAGCCGCCGAAACCGTCATTCGGGTCCGAATGGCGGGCTGGTCAACGGGAGGTGAGGAAGTGTCAGCGGGGGGCGGTAAAGCGGCGATCGTGGCGGCGTTGCTGGCCAACGCCGGTATCGCAGCGGCGAAGTTCGTCGGCTTCCTGATCACCGGGTCATCGTCGATGCTCGCCGAGGCGGTGCACTCGGTAGCCGACACCTCCAACCAGGGCTTGCTGCTGCTCGGCGGCAAGCGCTCCCGGCGGGAAGCCACCGCAGAGCATCCGTTCGGCTACGGTCGCGACCGCTACTTCTACTCCTTCGTGGTGGCGCTGCTGCTGTTCAGCCTCGGTTCGGTGTTCGCGCTCTATGAAGGCGCCCACAAGCTGCACAGCCCCGAAGAGCTCACTTCGCCACTGGTGGCCATCGGGATCCTGCTCGTGGCGATCGTGCTGGAGGGTTTGAGCTTCCGGACCGCGGTCAGGGAGTCCAGGCCACTGAAAGGCGCCGGTAGCTGGTGGCGGTTCATCAGGCAGTCGAAGTCCCCGGAACTTCCGGTGGTGCTTTTGGAGGATTCGGGCGCGCTGGTCGGCCTGGTCTTCGCCCTGGCGGGGGTCGGGTTGGCGGTGCTCACCGGCGACCCGATGTGGGATGCGATCGGGACGCTGGGCATCGGCCTGCTGCTCGGTGTCATCGCGGTCATCCTCATCGTCGAGACCAAAAGCCTGCTGATCGGCGAAGGCTCCTCTCCCGAGGAGCTGCGCACCATCTGTACCGCGATGGTGGGCCGCGGCGTGGACCGGGTGATCCACCTCAGGACCCAGTACCTCGGCCCGGACGAGCTGCTGGTCGCCGCGAAGATCGCGGTGCCGGCCACCATGTCCACCGCCGAGGTGGCGAGGGCCATCGACGAGGCCGAGGCGCGGGTCCGCGGCGCCGTCCCCGCTGCCCGGATCATCTATCTCGAACCGGACCTCGATCGCACGCCAGCTGGCACCACTTGATCGTAAGGAGAGTAGTGGGTGTTTGAGTCACTGTTGATCGCCAACCGAGGTGAGATCGCGCGGCGGGTCATCCGCTCCGCACGTGCGATGGGCATCCGAACCGTCGCGGTGCACTCCTCGGCGGATGCGGGGCTGCCGTTCGTCGCCGAGGCAGACGAGGCGGTGGAGCTGACTGGGCCACCCGCGCAGGCTTACCGTGACGCCGACCAGCTACTCGACGCGGCCCATCGGACCCGCGTGGTGGCGGTGCACCCCGGTTACGGGTTCCTGTCCGAAGACCCCGGGTTCGCCCGCGCCGTGTCCGATGCCGGACTGGCGTGGGTCGGCCCCAGCGCTGAGGCGATCTCCGCGATGGGTGACAAGGTGGCCGCCCGGGAAACCGTCGCGGCAGCCGGGGTACCGGTGGCGCCCGGTTCGGCTCACGCCGTGGCCACGCAGGACGCTGCGGTCGTTGAAGCCGAGAAAGTCGGCTTCCCCGTCATGCTCAAGGCCGCCGCCGGCGGAGGTGGCATGGGTATGGCGGTGGCGACCGACGCGGCGACCGTGCGCGCCGAGTACACCAAGGTCGCCGCCTTCGCCCAGCGGCTCTTCGGTGACTCGAGGTTGTTCATCGAGCGGTACTTCCCCCGGGTACGGCACGTGGAGGTGCAGGTCCTGGGATTGGCCGACGGTCGGGTGGTAGCGCTGGGGGAGCGCGAATGCTCGGTGCAGCGGCGGCATCAGAAGGTCGCCGAGGAAAGCCCGTCGCCCGCCGTCGAGCCGGATCTGCGCTGCCGGATGGAACACGCCGCGGTGCGGGCCGCCGCCACGGTGGATTATCGCAACGCGGGAACGGTGGAGTTCCTGCTCGACCAGGACACCGGTGAGTTCTTCTTCCTGGAGATGAACACCCGGCTGCAGGTGGAGCACCCGGTGACCGAGGTGCGCTATGGCGTGGACCTGGTGGCCGCGCAACTGCGTATCGCTGAGGGCGCCGAACCTGGTTTCGACGTCGACGCGGCGACCCCGATCGGGCACGCGATCGAACTGCGGGTCAACGCTGAGGACCCAAAGCGTTTCCTGCCCGGTCCTGGGCCGGTCACCGGGTGGGTGGAACCGACCGGCAAAGGGGTGCGAGTCGACTCTGGTTACGCGACGGGCACCACGGTGACGCCGTTCTATGACTCGCTGCTCGCCAAGCTCGTGGTGCATGGCTGCGATCGGGAGCAGGCGCTGGAGCGGGCTCGCCTGGCGGTTGCCGGGTTCACCGTCACCGGGCCGAAGTGCAACCTGCCCTTCCACGCCGAGCTACTAGATAACCCAGAATTCGTTTCAGGCCAGTACGACACCGGTCTGGTCGCCCGCATGCGCGCCTGACTCCCGTTGCGAACCGCAGAGCGGTCTAGCGTATGCGGGCGTGGGCCGGCTGGTGGTTATTGAGGGGCTGGACGGGGCGGGCAAGCGAACTCTCGCTGACGGGCTGAGTACGGCGCTGCACGCCCGGGGCGCGCGGGTGGCTCGGATGGCGTTTCCCCGATATGACCTCGACGTGCACGCTGAGCTGGCGCGCGACGCGCTCTACGGCCGGCTGGGTGATCTAGCCGGCTCGGTACACGGCATGGCGGTGCTGTTCGCCCTGGACCGGCGAGGCGCCGCTGAGCAGCTGCGTGCGCTGCGACGCGGTTACGATGTGGTACTGCTGGATCGCTACGTCGCGTCCAACGCGGCATATGGCGCGGCGCGGCTGGACGAAGACGCGCAGGGTCCGTTCGTCGCATGGATCCGTGGCCTGGAGGTCGACCGGTTCGGCGTCCCGGTACCCGATCTCCAGCTGCTGCTGCGGGTGCCGCTGACCGTCGCCGCCGCCCGTGCGGACCGCCGGGCCGACGCGGACAGCGCGCGGGCGAAGGACCTGTATGAGACTGATCATGGATTGCAGGCGCGGTGCGCAGCCGTCTATGACGGCTTGGCCGCCAGTGACTGGCTCGCCCCGTGGTCTGTCTTAGACGGCGCCGGCGGCTCCGCGACGAATAACCTCAGCGAGCTGGCGGTGCAGCTGCTCGGCTAAGCGACTGCCGCCCGACCGGCGGGACCGTCGCCCGCAATGCCACGATGGTGGCATGGCAACTCGTGTGCTCGTGGTGGAGGATGATCCCGCCTCTGCTGAGATGTTGTCCATCGCGCTGCGCCAGGCGGGCTTCGAGACCGCGGTGGTCGGCGAGGGCACCAAGGTCATGCCCGCGCTGCGCGAGCTGAAGCCTGACCTGGTGTTGTTGGACCTGATGTTGCCGGGCATGAGCGGCATCGACGTGTGCAAGGCGATCCGCGCCGAGTCCGATGTCCCGGTCGTGATGCTCACCGCGAAGAGCGACACCGTCGACGTGGTGCTGGGCCTGGAGTCCGGCGCCGACGACTACATGGTCAAGCCGCCCAAGACCCAGGAGCTGGTGGCGAGGTTGCGCGCCCGGTTGCGCCGAATCGACGCCGATCCTGCCGAACAACTCACCATCGGCGACCTGGAGATCGACGTGCCGGGCCACCGGGTCAGCCGGGACGGGACACCGATTTCACTGACGCCGCTGGAGTTCGAGCTGCTGCTCGCGCTGGCCCGCAAGCCGCGCCAGGTGTTCACCCGCGAGGTGTTGCTCGAGCAGGTATGGGGCTACCGGCACGCCGCCGACACCCGCTTGGTCAACGTGCACGTGCAGCGCCTGCGCTCGAAGGTCGAGCGGGACCCCGAACATCCCGAGGTGGTCTTGACGGTGCGCGGTGTCGGATATAAGGCCGGCACCGCATGAAGCCTGAGCCGCTGCCCGCATCAGGGTCCATCCCGCCGTGACATCGCTCGCCGGACGGGCGACCGACCAGCTACGCCCGGTCACCGGAGCGGCCAGCGAGCTGGCCGCCATGTTCGGGGCGGTGTGGCGCCGCTCCTTGAAGGTCCGGGTGGTGAGCAGCACCGTCGCGCTGTCGTCCACCGTGGTGCTGGTGCTGGGCATGGTACTGCAGGCCCAGCTTGCTCAGCGGCTGATCGAGAACAAGACGCAGGCTGCGCTGTTGCAGGCCGAGAACAGCAGGATCCTGGTGGAGTCCGAGCTCGGGACGGTGGACCCCACCTCAGCGTCGCTGGCCGGTCGCCTGAGCACCGCGGTCGATCGGCTGACCAATCCGGATCCGACCGGTACGGGTCCCGCCACGGCGAGCGCCGGCACTTACGAGCCGGTGCTGGTCGACGGCGGGGACCCGTCCGGGGTGGCCGGCACCGGGGAAAGGATCGGTCCGCTGGACGACGTCCCCGCGGTGCTGCGCTCCGCGGTAGAACGCGGCGCACTCGCTCACAAGATCACCACGGTGCAACGCGGTTCGACCGGAATGACCATGCTGGTCGTTGGCATGCCAGTCGCCAGCGCGGGTCGAACCATGCAGCTGTACCTGCTGTTCCCGCTCACCGCCGAGCAGCGCACGCTGACCTTGGTGCAGTCCACCCTGGTGGTCGGCGGGTTGGTACTGCTGGTGCTGATTGCGGGCATCGCCAGCCTGGTGACCCGCCAGGTAGTGGTCCCCGTCCGGCAAGCCGCCGAGGTCGCCGAACGGTTCGCCCACGGCCACCTCGAAGAGCGCATCCCGGTCGTCGGGGAGGACGACATGGCCCGGCTGGGCACCTCGTTCAACGAGATGGCCGCCAGCATCCAGCGCCAGATCCGCCAGCTGGAGGAGTTCGGCGAACTGCAGCGCGGTTTCACCTCCGATGTGTCCCACGAGCTGCGCACCCCGCTGACCACCGTCCGGATGGCCGCCGATCTGCTCTATGAGTCACGCGACAAGCTGCACCCGGTGCTACACCGCCCAGTCGAGCTGCTGGTCAGCGAACTGGACCGGTTCGAGACTTTGCTGGCTGACCTGCTGGAGATCTCCCGGCTGGACGCCGGGGTCGCCGAGCTGCACGGTGAGATTGTCGATTTGCGCGCCACCGTGACCAGTGCGGCGGCCTCGGTGCGCGCGGTGGCCGACCGCGCCGACACTGCGCTGGAGCTGAACCTGCCGGACGACGAGGTGCTCGCCGAGGTCGACCCGCGGCGGGTCGAGCGAATCCTGCGCAATCTGCTGACCAACGCGTTGGACCACGGCGAGGGTCACCCGGTTGAAGTGACCGTCGCCGGCGACTCCGACGCGGTCGCGGTGCTGGTGCGCGACCACGGCATCGGGTTGCAGCCAGGCCAGCAGGACCTGGTGTTCACCCGATTCTGGCGGGGCGACCCCTCGCGTGACCGGCGCACCGGTGGCACCGGACTCGGCCTGTCGATCAGTCTGGAGGATGCCCGGCTGCACGGCGGTTGGTTGCAGGCCTGGGGTGCGCCCGGGCAGGGCAGCGCCTTTCGGCTCACGCTGCCCACCAGCCGGGACGTCGAACTCACCCGCAGCCCGCTGCCGCTGGGCCCCCCCGGGAGGTCCCCGGGGTCGGGGCCACCCGTGCAGGGACCCGCAGTGCCCGCTGGACCGGGGCGCTGACGATGTCGATGCGCCTGCTACGCCTGCTGGCCACCGTCCTGCTCATCGCTGCCCCCCTGGCGGGCTGCGCGGCAGTCCCGGAGAGCTCCGATCTCGAAGTGGTGCGGTCCATGCCGGTGGGTTCCGGGTCGGCTTCACCAGCTGGTCCACAACGGGGGGTAGACCCGTTCCGGTTGGTGCGCGAGTTCATCGAAGCCACCGGCAACCCGACGAACGGGCACGCCGCCGCTCGCGCCTTCCTGGCCCGCACCGCAGCGGCGAACTGGGACGACCGCGCGGGCCTGACCGTGATCGAGGATGCCCCGGGGGCTGCCCCGCAGGCCGGCCCGGACGGCGTCCGCCGTATCCGGGTGGGGGGTTCGCGGCTTGGCGTGCTCGCCGCCGACGGCAGCTTCATGCCCTCCGCGGGGACCTTCGCCATCCCGCTCGACGTGGTCACCGAGCATGGCGAGTGGCGGATCACCAACCCACCGCCGGGGGTGCTGGTGGAGGCCAGCGCCCTGCAGCGCAACTACCGTCAAGTCCGGGTCAGCTTCGTCGACCCGAACCGCGGCACCCTGGTGCCGGATCTGCGCTGGGTACCCGCACAACCGGCATCCACGCTACCCGGGCGGGTGTTGGACCTACTGCTGGCTGGACCATCCGCGCGGTTGGCCGGTGCCGTCCGGACGGCGATCCCCGGCGGGACCAGGCTGCGATCCAACGTGCTGGTCAGCCGCTCGGGACGGACGGTGATCAACCTCACGGGGGTCGACGCGCTGACCGATCAGCAACGGCGCCTGGTCGCGGCGCAGATCGTCAATTCCCTGGACGGCCTGGTGCCCGCCCCGATGCGATTGCTCGCCGACGGTGAGCCGCTGGTGGGGGACCAGGCCGAGTGGCGCTCGGCTGACATCGCCGCCTACGCCGCGCCGGCCGGGCCCCGGCCTGAGGTGCCGGGGCAGGTCGTCGTCGGCGGTCGACTGCGCAGATTGGACGGCACTCCGGCAGCGGGCTCGGCCGGTGCCGGCCAGTTCAGTGTGCTCAGCGCCGCCAGCTCGAATCCCGGCGGGGAGCTGTTGGCGGCTGTCGTGGCCGGTCCGGACGGACGCCCGCAGCTGCGAGTCGGGCCATCCGACGGCGATCTGGCGGGGGTGCCGTTGGACGCGGTCACCATGAGCCGACCCACCTGGCGGCCCTCCGGCACCGAGGTGTGGACGGTGATCAACGGTCGCACGGTGGTGGGCGTCGCCCTGTCCGGCGCTGGCCCGCCGTTGGCCTACCAGGTCAACGCCACCGAGCTGACCAGGTTGGGCACAATCTCGGAGCTGCGGTCGTCCAGGGACGGGGTGCAGGTGGCCGCGGTGGTCGGCGGCCGGCTGGTGGTCGCCGCGGTGGTGACCGAGTCGGGATTGGTGAGCCTGCGCCATCCGCAGGTGCTGCGAGACGGCAGCCTGCCGCCGATCGCCAGCGTGGACTGGGCGCGTCCAGAACTGCTGGTGGTGGCGTCGGCCGGGCCGACACCACAGGTGGCGTCGATGTCCGTCGACGGGCTCACCGTTCGGCAGTTGTCCGCCACCAACCTCACCGGCCCGCTCACCGAAGTCGTCGCCGCACCCGGCCGTGAGGTGTTGGTCGCGGACGCCACCGGGTTGTGGGCGTATTCGGACACCCAAGAGGTGTGGGAACCCCTGCTCGGCGGGATCGGACCGGGCTCGGCACCCCTATACCCGGGCTGAGCGGTACCCGAGCTGAGGCACCGGCGCAACCCCCGCACCGCGGAGATGGGGACAGCCACGACCGTTGTGCACAACTGCCCGGTTACCGGCGCGCGGGACCAGTCCACCGGGTGGGCCGCTGGCACGCTTGGTGAGGTGCTGAACCCGCTGCTGGATCTGCTGTTGCCCGTCGAATGCGGTGGTTGCGCAGTGCCCGGACCGCTGTTGTGCCCGGACTGTGCTGGGCTGCTGGGCGCCCCCGTGCGGGTCTATCCGCCGTGTTGCACGGCCGGGCCGCCGGTCTACGCGCTGGGCACCTACCGCGGCCGGTTACGCACGGCGCTGCTGGCCTACAAGGAACGCGGCCGCCGAGACCTTGCTGCACCGCTGGGCGCCGCACTGGCGTCCGCGCTGCTTCAACTGCCCAGTCTGGATGCACAACGGCGCAGAGCCGGGGTGTGGTTGGTACCTGTGCCGTCTCGGCGGGTGGCGGCGGGTCGGCGTGGGGGCCAGCACATGACAGTGCTGGCTCGGTTGGCGGCGGCTTCGCTGGCTGGCGCGGGGGTGGCCGCGGCGGTCGCCCCCGCGTTGCGGGTCGCCCCCGGAGTACGCGACTCGGTCGGCCTGGCAGCGGCGGCTCGGCAGGCCAATCTGGCGGGCCGGGTGCTGCCGCGCCGGGCCGGCCTACCACCCGCCGGCACGGCCGTCGTGCTGATCGACGACGTGGTGACTACCGGGACAACCGCTGCGGCCTGTGCCACGGCGCTGCTCCGGACGGGTACCGACGTGCCAGCGATCGTGGTGCTCGCCGCCGCCAGTTGTCACGCAGCGTCGTAACCATCGGCAGCGTGATACCTACCACAGCGTTGACCCTGCGACGCGCGACGCCAAGCCCTGGCGAGCGCACCGTCAGCGGACTACCGTCCGGGCATCAGCATCGCTGCCCGTTCGGGAGGAGGCGAGAAAGCCATGGTTCTGACGCCGGCGGCCGAGTGATCATCGCGGGCGGCCCCGCTGCTGCCGTCCGAGTATCATCGCTTGTAGTGCCACCGGCGTCGCTGAAGTCCCTGTTGGACAACGCGAGGAGGTCGCCCGTGAACATTGTCGTGAAGGGCCGGAACGTCGAGGTACCCGATCACTACCGGATGCACGTTACCGAGAAGCTCGCCCGCGTCGAACGGTATGACCAGAAGGC
>JAICHZ010000021.1 GCA_025924655.1 Pseudonocardiaceae bacterium
ATCTTGTCGATCTCCGAGATGTAGTCCAGCAGCTCTTGGCCGGTCCTGGGATCAGTCGAGCCCTTCGTGCCCGAGGCACCCGCAGCCTTGGTGGCCTTGTTGAACAGCTCATGCAGCTGTGGGTACTTCTCGAAGTGCGGCGGCTTGAAGTAGTCGGTCCACAGCACCCAGAGATGGTGCTTGACCAAGTCGCTGCGCTGCTCCTTGATCTCGATGGCGCGCGAGCGGAACTCCGGGTCCTCGTTGGACTGGTACTTCTCCTGGATCGCCTTGACCGACTCGGCTTCGATCCGGGCTTGGGCCGGGTCGTACACGCCGCATGGGAGGTCGCAGTGCGCAGTAACCTCCATGCGGGGGCGGTGCAGAATGCGCGACAGCAGTCGCATCGTTCCTCCCTGGCAATGTGATGCTTTGACGTCAGGCGATCTTACTCGCGCCGTGAGCGCCGAGCATCCCGGATGGTGATCTTTCGTGTGGATAGGTCGCAGCCTCGCCGGGTGGCCGTGGCGGCGTGCCGTGGTGCGCGGTCCCTCGATGTCCCCGGCCCTGTCCGATGGCGACGTAGTGCTGGTCAGTCTGCGAGCCCGGCCCCGCCCTGGCGCGGTCGTCCTGGTCGGGTGGCCGCAGCGCCCCGGCCAGCTGTCGGTCAAGCGCGCAGTAGGCCGCCACGGCGACGGCTGGTGGGTCCTAGGCGACAACCCCGCCGCATCAACGGACTCCCGCGAGTTAGGAACCGCAACCCCAGTAGCCGTCGTCCTAGCCCGCCTATCGCCCCATCCCCGTATTCAGCGGGCTCAGCGGGGTAAAAAGCACCCGTATAACCCCGCTTAGCCCGCTGAATGCGGGGCAGAGGCGGCGCGGAGCTTGGCGTAGCGGGTTTGGCAGTCCCGCCAGGTGGGGAGGATGGGGGCGGCTTCGGCTAGGGAGGGAGCTGTGCGGTCCTTGTCGGACAGGATCAGGGTTTGGTCGGCGGGCCAGGGCAGGCCTAGGGCCGGATCCAGCGGGTGCACGGTGTGTTCTGCCGCGGGGGTGTACCCCGTGGAGCACAGGTAGGTCATGACGGTGTCATCGGTCAGCGCGATGAATGCATGCCCGAGGCCCTCGGGAAGGTAGATCGCGCGGGAGGTCTCGGTGTCCAGCAGCACCGACTCCCAGCGGCCAAAGGTGGGGGAGCCAACCCGGACGTCGATCGCGACATCCAGCAGGGCACCCCGGGCGCAGTGCACGTACTTCGCCTGGCCGGGTGGCACGTCGGAGAAATGCACCCCGCGGATCACGCCGCGCCGGGAGATGCTGTGGTTGGCCTGCGCCACATGCAGCCGGTGCCCGGTGGCGTCGAGGAACGCGCCTTGGTGAAACGGGGCGACGAACTGGCCCCGCGCATCGGGGAACACCTTCGGAGTGAACTCGACCACTCCGGGGATCGTCAGCTCACGGAACAGCACAGTGCTCGAGCCTAACCAGAGCCCCACCTCGCTAGCGGTATGGCGGCGCAACGCGACTTTAGGCACCTGATGTGGTGACAATCTAGATCCACTTCGGCGGAAGTCGCGCATCAACTGTCACAGTTAGTTGCACAAGGCGCATAACCAATCGGCAGTTCACGCGTTGGTGCACTCGACAGGGTAGTGACACCTCGTTGCCAGCACCGGAGCTTTTGCCGCGGTTGGCGCAAAGGGAAGGTGGTGCGGTGGCCGAGCGCGCTGAGCGGGTCGAGTTCGTGCCCTTGTCGCTGGACCCTGCTGAGGTGTCGTGGGTGGCGCCGGGCCGCTCTCTTGCGGCGTTGCGGGCGGGCCGGTCGGTGTCGCTGCCGTCAACCCAGCCGGCGTCGATTCCGCTCACGCAGTACTCCGCGCCGAGCTCGTTGTCCCAGATCACCTTGCCGCAGTCGGCGGCGCTGGTCTGCCAAGATGGCGTGGTCGTGCAGGCCAACTTGGCCGCGGTCGAGCTCGCCGGTCGGTGGTTCCCCGATTCGCTGACCGGTCTCCCGCTGGATCGTCTGCTCAGGGGACCAGCTGGCGGCAGCGCCAACGACACCGACACCGACGCCGAGCTGATCGGACCGGACGGGCGTGCGGTACCGGTGCGGGTGACGCGCTGGACTCTGCCGGGCACGGACCTGCTGATGGTGTTCTTAGTCGACGTCTCCGACCTGTGCTCGCCCCGGCACGCCGTAGGTACCGGCGAGCTCGCCCAGGAACACGCGGGACTGCTCGAGGCGCAGCGGATCGCTCAGATCGGCAGCTTCACCTGGGACTGGCTGAGCAATGAGATCACTTACAGCCCGGGTCTGGTGGAGCTGTTCGCCGGGCAGCACATCGACGCCGCCGACCCGTTTTGTCACATCCACCCGGAGGATCTGCCCGAACTGCTCCGGCGGGTACATGAGATGGCTTCCGATCGGGATTCGGGCCCGCTGGAGCTGGAGTTCCGTGGTCTGCCCGAGCACGGTGACAGTTACTACGTGTGCCGCCTGCGAGCCGAGCGCTCGATGAGTGGGGAGGTCCTGCAGCTGGTAGGCACCATGCAGGACGTCACTGCGACTCGAGCAGTGGAGCGGGCGCTGCGTGCGGAGCAGCATCGGCTGGCACAAGCGCAGCGGGTGGCCCGGATCGGCACCTGGGAGTGGGATCCAGGCTGCGACCGGCTGGTTTGGTCGGACATAATGCAGGACCTCTACGGAGTGGCCGTCCAGCAGACCACCTATCAGACCTTCCTTTCCCTGGTCCATCCCGATGACCGGGAGTGGGTGGACGAGCTGTGGCGGCAGCTGGTCGTCGACCAGCTGCCAGTGGAATGCGAGCACCGGGTGCTCCGACCGGACGGGACGGTTCTCACCGTCCGTTGCCATGGCGCGGCCGTCCCCGACGCGTCCGGGTCTGCGCGCCTGCTCGGCACCATGCAGGACGTCACCGAGCAGCGGGCTGCGGAGACCCGGATGATGCGTTCCAGCCAGCGCTTCGCCGACCTGGTGGCGATCGCACCGGTCGGCATTGGGATCTTCGATGACAACGACCGGATCGTCGACGCCAACGAAGCGCTGTGCAAACTGCTGGGCTACGACCTGGAGACGCTTCGCGGGATGAGCTCCGAGGCGCTCGCGCACCCCGACGATCGGGCTGACCGGCTGCGCACCCTGCGCACCCAGCACGGGCCCGGGTCCTACACGGTGCCGCAGCGGATGTTGCTGCGGGCCGACGGTGACCCGGTGTACTGCGAGCTGAACGTCTCGGCATCGGTGCAGGACGACGGCCAGCGGTTCCTCCTGGTGATGTTCACCGACATCACCGACCGGCGCCGGGTGGCTGCGTCGCTGAGCTACCGGGCGACGCACGACGAACTCACCGGCCTGCCCAACCGGGCTGCGATCACCGACACCCTGACCGAGATGCTGGCCTGCGGCGACCGCGATATCGCGGTGCTGTTCTGCGACATAGACAACTTCAAGCGAGTCAACGATGCGCTTGGCCATGATGCTGGGGATGAGCTGCTGGTCGCGCTGGCGCGGCGGCTGCAGGACGGGTTGCCCCCGGGATGCACCGCCGGCCGGTTGTCCGGCGATGTTTTCGTGGTGATCAGCTCCGACGTGGCAGCCCAGGGCGGCATCAGCTCGCTCGTCACCACGGTCTCGGGGTTGTTGGGAACCGCCACCCCGCTGCGCGGCCAGGTGATCCGGGTTTCGACGGCGATCGGCGTGGCTGTACCGGACGCCTCGACCCGCAGCGCGCAGGACTTGATGCGTTTCGCGGACGCGGCCATGTTCGAGGCGAAGCGAACCGACACCGGGAATTTCGCAATGGCCGACCCGGCGCTGATCGAGTCAGCCGATCAGCAGGTGGAGCTGGAGTGTCAGCTTCGGGAGGCGATCGCTCGCGACGAACTAGAGTTGCACTACCAGCCGGTGGTCAATCCGGACGGCGTGATCCTCTCCGCGGAGGCGCTGATCCGCTGGCGGCACCCGGAACGCGGAATGCTCAGCCCGGCCGTGTTCTTGCCAGTGGCCCAGCGGGGCGGTCTGATGCGTGAGCTCGACCGGTGGGTGCTGCGGACTGCCCTGCGGGAGGCGCGGGACTGGGTGGCGTGGGATGGGCGCCCGGTTGCCGTCGCAGTCAACCTGGCTGATCCCGGTGATTCCGACTTCGTGGCGACTGTTGCTACCGCGGTGGCCGAAAGCGAGCTGCCGTGGGATCGGCTGGTGGTCGAATTAGTGGAAACCGTGTTGGTCGATCTGCCGGGCGCCACTCGCCAGGCGATGGCTGAGCTGGTCGAGCGGGGGGCGCGATTCGCGGTCGACGACTTCGGCACCGGGTATTCTTCGCTGGCCCGGCTAAAAGAGCTGCCCGCGCAGATCGTCAAGCTCGACGGCCGATTCATCTCCGGGGTGTGCGTCGACCAGCAGGACTTCGCGGTGGTCCGAGCGGTGGTCGATATGACCCGCGCGATGGGCCGCGTCTGCGTCGCCGAGTGTGTCGAGACCGCCGACCAGTTCCAGGTCCTGCGGGACCTGGGCGTGGACGCTTACCAAGGCTGGCTATTCTCCCGCGCCCTGCCCGCACCAGAGTTTCGCGAGCTCCTCACCCGCGGCCCCCTACTCCCCTAGCCCGCACTCGTCCAGCCCGCACTTGCCAGGCCCCACTCCCAGGCTGGGTCAGTTCGTGGTGGCGGTGCGGCTGGCTACGGTTGCGCCTAGGACGCCTAGTCCTGCTAGTAGGGCTAGGAGGACGGGCAGCGCGTGCGCGGGGGAGCCCAGCAGGGCCAGCAGCGCGCCGCCGGCGCCGATCAGGGTTGCGGTGGTGAGCTGTTCGGACATCTGCGCCGCGGAGGAGTGGAAACCGACCTCGCCGGGACCGGACTGCTGCAGCAGCAGGAACGACACCGCGGAGTAGCCCAGCCCCATCCCGATCCCGGCGACGCCCCACAGGGGCAGGGCCAGCCACGGCGTACCCCAGGCACCTGCGACCAGCAGCAGCCCGGCGTCGCCTGCGGTGAGCAGGATGAAACCGATCCGTAGTAGCCGGTGCCGGGCCAGGGCAGGATGGTGACCTTGCCAGGCTGCGCCCGCCGACCAGCCCAGCGAGCCGACCGCCAGCGGGATTCCGGCGGCGGCCAGCGTCCAGTGGTGGGTGCTGGTCAAGATCAGCGGCAGGTACGAGTTGGCGGTGAGGAACACCCCGGCGAGTAGTCCCCGAGCGGCCACCACGGTCGCCACCCCCCGGCGAGCCCGAAACACCCCATCGGGCAGCAACCGGCGCGTCGACGCCAGCAGCGCCACCAGCGCGATGCCGGCCACCGCGGCGGCCGAGGCGCTGGGACGCTGAGCCGCCCAACTCAGCGCGGAGACTCCCGCTGCGGCGCCCAGGGCGGCCAGTACCAAACCGCGCTGGCGCGGTTTGGTGTCCCGGACCGGGTCCGGTGGGCCGAGCCGGCGCACCGTGGGCACCACCAGCCCGACTGCGAGGACCACCACCGGGACCAGACCGAGGAACACCCAGTGCCAGGACAGCCGTTCGGTCACCACTCCGGCGAGCGGCGGTCCGATCAGCGAGGGCAGCACCCACGCCGAGGACATCAACCCGAAGATGGCGGGACGGGTCCGCTCGAGATAAACCACCGAGATGAGCACGTAGACCGCCACCGTCAGGGTCCCGGCGCCCAAGCCCTGTAACACCCGGCCCTCCAGCAGCTGCGCCATGCCGGTGGCGGTTCCGGCCATCGTCAGACCGGCCCCGAACAGCACCGGGCTAGCCACCAGCGGAAGTCTCGGCCCGGCCAGATCACACCACCGGCCGCCGAGCACGGTCCCGAACACCCCGGCCGCCATGAAGGCGACGAACGGCCACGCGTACAGCGACAGCGCGCCGAGGTCGGCCACCAGGGCCGGCATAGCCGTCCCCACCCCCATCGCCTCGAACGCCACCATGCTGATCAGCAGCAGCAGCCCGATCGTGGTCGCGCGGCGGCTGGGGCCGAACAGCTCCGAGCGAACCGTCGTCACGACCTCGGGAATCGCGCTCACGGCGACCAACTCATGGCGACCAGCCTGCAACCTCTACCCGGGTCCAGGTCAAGGTGATCTCATCATCGCCCCGGAAGCGCGAAGCGTGTCGTGAACTCGACCAGAGCGACGTCGGGAGGGCCTGGGAACGTCGGTCAAGTCGAGCTCACGGACAGTGGCGACATCGGCCGGACGCTTCGATCAGGTGCCGCGGTGGTCCGATGGGTGCCGCGGTGCCAGTCTTGGGGCATGGAGTACACGCAGCTGGGCCGTAGCGGCCTTTCGGTCTCCCGACTGTGCCTGGGGACCATGAACTTCGGGCCGGAGACCTCGGAGGCCGACAGTCACACGATCATGGATCGGGCCCACGAGCAGGGCATCAATTTCTTCGACACCGCGAATGTCTATGGCTGGAAGAAGGGTGAAGGGGTTACCGAGCAAATCATCGGCCGATGGTTCGCCGGCGGTGGCGGGCGCCGGGAACGCACCGTGCTGGCGACCAAGCTCTATGGCTCGATGGGGGACTGGCCCAACGAGACCAAGCTGTCCGCCCTGAATATCAGGCGGGCCTGCGACGCGTCGCTGCGCCGGCTGCAGACCGACTACATCGACCTCTACCAGATGCACCACGTGGATCGGGCTACCCCGTGGGAGGAGATCTGGGAAGCCATGTCGGTACTCCGGCAGCAAGGGAAGATCATCTATGTCGGCTCGTCGAACTTCGCCGGCTGGCACCTCGCCAAGGCCCAAGAGGCGGCGCACCGGCAGCATGTCACGGGGCTGGTCAGCGAGCAGTCCATCTATAACCTGCTCAACCGGTGGGTCGAGCTAGAGGTGTTGCCCGCCGCGCGGGACTACGGCATCGGCGTGATCCCGTGGTCGCCGCTCAACGGCGGCCTGCTCAGCGGGGTACTGCGCAAGCAACGCGAGGGCGGCGGTTCGCGAAGCACCGCAGGGCGCTCGGCCGACGCGCTCGAGGCGAACCGCGAGCGCATCGACGCCTACGAGAAGCTGTGCGCCGACCTTGGCGAGGATCCCGCCAACGTCGGGCTGGCCTGGCTGCTGCACCAGGACGGCGTCACGGCGCCGATCGTCGGTCCGCGGACCGTTGCGCAACTGGACAGCTCACTACGCGCCGTCACGATCACCCTGAACGCCGACGTGCTGGCCAAGCTCGACGAGCTGTTCCCGGCACCGGGGCCCAACGGCGTCAAACCCGCCCCGGAGGCCTATGCGTGGTAACGAGCTCGCTAGAGGTCTTCTGGGTCGTCGGCGTCATCACGGGCCAGGTAGGTGGCCAACCGCTCGACGGCGTCCTCGAACTCCGGGTGTTCGTCGACGAATGCTCGGAGTCGGGCGGCCAACCATTCGACGCTGAGCTGCTCGCCGCCGCGCCGGTCTTCGAGTTCCTCAATGCCACGATCGGTGAAGTACATGGCTCAACCTCCGAGGGCGGCGGTGATGAGCTCGCGCTGCTCGACCTCGTGCACCTTGGCCGATCCCGCAGAGGGAGCTGCCATGGCACGCCGGGAGATCCGCCGCAAGCCGCCGAGCCGGTCGGGCATCAGCTCCGGCAGGCTCAGCCCGTAGAACGGCCAGGTGCCCTGGTTGGCTGGTTCCTCCTGCACCCAGTACACGTCGGTGGCGTTCGGATAGCGGTCCAGCGCCGTGGCCAGCCGCCGCTGGGGCACCGGATAGAGCTGCTCGACGCGCACGATCGCAGTGTCTTCGATGCCACGCGCCTGGCGGGCGGCGTGCAACTCGTAGCTGATTTTGCCGCTGCACAGCAGGACCCGGCGCACCGCCGAGCGGTCGATCACCATTGGGTCATCGAGAACCGACGCGAACCGGCCCGAGGTGAAGTCCTGCACCGGGCTCACCGCCGCTTTCAGGCGCAGCATCGACTTCGGCGTGAATACGACCAACGGCCGGTGCACGCCGTCTAGAGCATGTCGGCGCAGCAAATGGAAATAGTTCGCCGGCGTGGACGGCTGCGCCACGGTCATGGAGCCCTCAGCGCACAACTGCAGGAAGCGCTCAATGCGTCCAGAGGTGTGATCGGGGCCTTGCCCCTCGTGACCATGGGGCAATAGCAGGACGACATCGGAACGCTGGCCCCACTTGGCCTCTCCGGAGGAGATGAACTCGTCAATCACCGGCTGCGCCCCATCGGCGAAATCACCGAACTGCGCCTCCCAGAGCACCAGGGCGTCCGGGTTCGCCACCGAATAGCCGTATTCGAAGCCCAACGCAGCGAACTCTGACAATGCCGAGTCGTAGGCCATGAATTTCGCCTGGTTCGGAGCGATGTTATTCAACGGCGTGTACTCGGCCCCGGTCTTGCGGTCGATCAGCACCGAGTGCCGTTGCACGAACGTGCCACGCCTGGTGTCCTGGCCGGATAGCCGCACCATGCGGCCGTCCAGGCACACCGAACCGAGCGCGAGCAGTTCGGCGAAGGCCCAGTCGATGCCACCCTCGCGGGCCATTTTCGCCCGTTTTTCCAGCACGGGCTTGACCCTGGGGTGCGGGGTGAAACCCGGGGGCAGGTTGACGTGCGCGTCGGCGATCCGCTCGATGACGCTGCGGTCTACTCCGGTGGACAGTCCGGTGGGTACGGGCTGCTCGGTCTCCACCGATTCGCTCGGCGCCGCGGCCCGCTTTTCCAGCTCCCGAACCTCGTTGAAGACGTGTTCGAGCTGCTGCGCGTAGTCCTTCAGGACGCGCTCGGCCTCTTCGACGGACATGTCACCGCGGCCGATGAGCGCCTCGGTGTAGCCCTTGCGGACCGACCGCTTGGTGTCGATGATGTCGTACATTTTCGGCTGCGTCATCGACGGGTCGTCGCCCTCGTTGTGACCACGGCGTCGGTAGCACACCATGTCGATCACGACGTCTTTTTGAAATGCCTGCCGGTATTCCACGGCCAGCTTGGCCACCCAGACGCAGGACTCCGGGTCGTCACCGTTGACGTGGAAGACGGGTGCGCCGATCATCTTCGCGACGTCGGTCGAGTACTCGCTGGACCGCGCGTACTGCGGTGCTGTGGTGAATCCCACCTGGTTGTTGACGATCACATGCACGGTGCCGCCGGTGCGGTATCCGCGCAATTGCGACAGGTTGAGCGTTTCAGCCACCACGCCTTGGCCGGCAAAGGCGGCGTCTCCGTGCAGTGCCACGGGCAGTACGGTGAAACCGTCGGGGCCCTTGTCCAGCAGGTCCTGCTTGGCCCGCGCAATGCCTTGGAGCACCGGATCCACGGCTTCCAGGTGCGACGGGTTGGAGGTCAGGGTGACCTTCGTCTCGCCGTCGCCGAACATCCGGTAGTACTTGCCCTCGGCGCCCAGGTGGTACTTGACGTCACCGGAGCCGTGTGCCTGGCCAGGGTCGACGTTGCCTTCGAACTCGCGGAAGATCTGCGAATACGGCTTGCCCACCACGTTGGCCAGCACGTTGAGCCGCCCACGGTGCGGCATGCCGAGTACCACCTCATCCAGCTCGTACTCGGCGGCCTTGTCCAGCACCGCGTCCAGCAGCGGGATGACAGTCTCGGCGCCCTCCAGCGAGAACCGCTTCTGACCGACGTATTTGGTCTGCAGGAACGTCTCGAAGGACTCCGCGGCGTTGAGCTTGGACAAGATGTACTTCTGCTGTGCCGGGCTGGGTTTGTCGTGCACCCGCTCGACGCGCTCCTGCAACCACTGCCGCTCATCGGGTGCCAGGATGTGCATGTACTCCACCCCGACGTTGCGGCAGTAGGCGTTGCGTAGCACGCCCAGGACGTCGCGCAGCTTCATGTGTGAGTGCCCAGCGAACCCGCCGACGGCGAACGTCCGGTCTAGGTCCCACAGGGTGAGGCCGTGGCTGAGCACGTCGAGATCGGGGTGTCTGCGCTGGCGGTAGTTCAGCGGGTCGGTGTCGGCCATCAGGTGGCCGCGGGTGCGATAGGCGTCGATCAGCTCGAGTACCCGGGCGGTCTTGGTGACCTGCCCCTCGGGGATGTCCTGTACCCAGCGCACCGGCTCGTAGGGCACCCGCAGGGAGGCGAACAGGTCGTCGTAGAAATTGTCGTCGCCCAGCAGCAGCCCGTGTATCCGGCGCAGGAACTCGCCGGACTCGGCACCCTGGATGATGCGGTGGTCGTAGGTGGAGGTCAGTGTGATGATCTTGCTGATCGCCATCTCGGCGAGCGCCTCGTCGCTGGCGCCCTGAAAGGCCGCCGGGTATTCCATCGCGCCGACCCCGATGATGGCGCCCTGCCCGGACATCAACCGGGGCACCGAGTGGTTGGTGCCGATGGTGCCCGGGTTGGTCAGCGTGATTGTGGTCGCCGTGAGATCTTCGGCGGTGAGCCGGCCCTCCCGGGCCTTGCGGATGACGTCTTCGTAGGCCTGCCAGAACTGGGCGAAGGTCATCACCTCGCAACCTTTGATCGAGGTGACGACGAGGCTGCGTCCGTTGGCGGTCTTGATATCGATCGCCAGGCCCAGGTTGATGTGCTCGGGTGCGACGACCGCGGGTTTGCCCTGATCGTCGGTGGTGTAGTGGCGGTTCATCTGCGGGTGGTCGGCCAGCGCCCGCACCGTCGCGTACCCGATGATGTGGGTGAAGCTGATCTTGCCACCACGGGTCCGCTGGAGATGATTGTTGATCACAATGCGGTTGTCGACAAGCAGCTTTGCCGGTACCGCGCGCACGCTGGTGGCTGTCGGCAGCTCCAGCGAGGTCTCCATGTTCGCCACCACGCGGGCCGCCGCGCCGCGCAGCGGGGTGGTGGTGTCATGGTGCGGATCGTGCTGCGCTTGCGCGGGCCTGGCGGCGGGCGCTGTGCCGGTGGCACCGTTGGCCGGTGGCTGCTTCGTCGGTGCCAGCATGCTGGCGCGCGGAGCCTTGCCGTTGACGGTGCCTTGCGATGCCGGCCGGTAGTCGGCGAAGAAGTCGTGCCATGACGGGTCCACCGCCGATGGATCGGCGAGGAACTGTTCGTACATCTCCTCGACGAGCCACTCGTTGGGGCCGAACTGTACAGGGGGGTCGCTGCGGGACACTGCCGAAAGTCGCCTCTATCCGTTCTGTCCGTTCTTCGTGCGCATGCGCAGGGTCACTGACGCCGCTTCCAGGCTAGCCCCCGCCGCGGCGCATGCGTCGTCCGACGACCGCCTCGGCGCGTCGGTGAAGCGGCCTGCCAGTCAGTCGCGAGCGTGCCATAGCTCACTGCGCCGGCAAACCGATTACAGCGCGCCCTGGACCACCAACTACGCGGCGACGGTGCCGTCCGGCGAGCCTGCGGCCCACAGCCGGGCGTAGTGGCCGTCAGTCGCGAGTAGCTCTAGATGACGGCCCTGCTCCACGATTCGCCCGCCGTCGAGCACCACGATCCGGTCCGCCTTGGCTGCGGTGGCCAGCCGGTGCGCGATGACGATGGTGGTGCGACGCGCGGCGAGCCGATCCGCGGCGGCCAGCACTACCGACTCGGTGGCCGGATCCAGGGCCGCGGTGGCCTCATCGAGCAGCAGCAGGTCAGGCTCGGCCAACTCGGCGCGAGCCAGCGCGATCAGTTGCCGCTGCCCGGCTGACAGGCCCTGCCCACGCTCGTTGACCGGTTGGCGAAACCCGTGCGGTAGCGCGGCGACGGTCGCCAGCGCGCCGACCCGGCGAGTCGCCGCCTCCACCTCGGCGGGGGATGCCTGCGCGACGCCGTAGCTGATGTTGCCGGCGACGTCGCCGCGGAACAGGTGCGCCTCCTGAGGCACCACGCCCAGCCGGTGGTGAAACGCCACCGGGTCGAAACGGCGCACGTCGATGCCGTCGACCAGCACCGTTCCCGCCGTCGGGTCGTAAAACCTGGCCAGCAGTTTGACCACGGTGGACTTGCCGGCTCCAGTTGCCCCCACCAGGGCGACGGTCTCGCCGGGCGCGATCCGCAGTGACACCCGGTCCAGCGCGGGGACTGTGGCGCCGGGGTAGCAAAAGGTCACGTTACGCAGCTCCACTTCGCCGCGCAGCCGAGACGGCACGGCCACGGCGTCGGCCCCGGGGGACGGCACAGAGGTCGGCGTGTCCAGCAGCTCCCTGATGCGCCGTAGCCCGACCGCGGCCTGCTGGTAGCCGTCGAAGACCTGGGACAGCTGCTGCACGGGTGCAAAGAACAGACCCAGGTAAAGCAGAAAGGCGGTGAGCACCCCGGCGGTGACGGTGCCCCCGGCGACTCGAGACGCCCCGACGCCCAGGACCGCGGCGGTCGCGAGGTCCGACAGCAGCGCCACAAACGGGAAGTAAGTGGCGATGTAGCGCTGCGCGCGTAGCCGGGCGCGCCGGTAGGCATCGCTGCGGGCGGCGAAGTCCCGGGCTGAGCGCCGCTCCCGGATGAACGCTTGGGTCACCCGGGCACCGGAGACGTTTTCCTGCAAATCGGCGTTGACCTCGCTGACCCGCTCCCGGGCCTCGTTGTAGGCCGCCGACGACAACCGCCGGAACACCACTGTGGCCGCAGTCAGTACCGGCAGGCCGAGCATCGCCACGGCAGCGAGCCCGGCGTTGGTGACCAGCAGCGCAACGGCCACCCCCAGGATCGTCAGCACGCTGATCAGCGCGGTGGACAACCCGGTCTGCAGGAATGTCGACAGCGCATCGACGTCGGTGGTCATCCGGGTCATGATCCGGCCGGCCATCTCGCGCTCGAAATAGTCCATTCCGAGCCGCTGCAGGTGCGCGAAGCTGCGTACCCGCACCAGGTACAGCAGCGTTTCGCCGGCCCGCGCGGCGACCACTGTCTGGGCGGCGATGACGAGCCAGTCAGCGGCTACTACCGCGAGTCCCACCGCCACCGTGATGACGAGTAGCCGCGGCGCGTGTCCGGTGATGGCGTAGACGGCCAGGCCGCCCAGCGCCGGGAACGCCACGGTCGCCAGCGCGTCGAGGCCCACCAGGATCGCGGTCAGGCTGAGCCCGCCCAGCACCGGTCGCAGTAATCGGCGCAGCCGAAAGTCTGGATCCGGAGCGGTCGGATCGGCGCCTCGGATGTCGGGCTGGGCGGTCGCCGGCGGTAGCGCGGCCACCGCCGCGAGCAGTTCCGGGGTCGGCCCGACGCCGCCGAGGATGCTGGCCCCCAGGCCGCCGCGTATCGCGCCGGCGGTGTTCTGAGCAGTCCGTAGAACATCGCTGGGGTCGTCCAGTGCACCAGCCGGGGCGCTGCGGGACCAGAGCTGCGGGGTGATGCCGTCCGGACCCGGACGTAGTTCATCCGACGTGGCGGTAGTGATGTTCTCGATCATCTCGTCGGGACCCGCGACCAAGGCGCGGAACAGAGCGCACCGAGCGGCCAGCTCGGGCTGTGTCCCGACGTCGATCACCCGGCCGCCGTCGAGCACCGCGATCCGGTCGGCCAGTGCCAGCGAGGACCGGCGGTGTGCGATGAGCAAGGTGGTGCGCTGGGCCGTGACCCGACGCAGGGTGGCGTGAATGGCGGCCTCGGTGGTGGCGTCAACCGCGGAGGTGGCGTCGTCGAGGACGAGTATCCGCGGGTCTGACAGCAGCGCTCTGGCCAGCGCGATCCGCTGGCGTTGACCGCCTGACAGGGTCAGTCCCCGCTCGCCGACCGGGGTGTCGTAGCCCTGCGGCAGCGCGGAGATGAACTCGTGCGCCGCTGCGTCCCCGGCCGCCCGGTACACCTGCTCGTCGGTGGCGTCTGGGCATCCGTAGGCGATGTTGGCCCGCACCGTGTCGGAGAACAGGAACGCCTCCTCGAACACCATCCCCATCGCCTGGCGCAGCGACGCCAACCGCAGCCGCCGCACGTCGACGAGCTGACCGAGCGGTCCCACCCGGATCGCGCCTTGGTGCGCCTCATAGAACCGGGCCAGCAGCAGTGAGACGGTGGACTTGCCCGACCCGGGCGTGCCCACCAGGGCCAGCGTCTCGCCCGGCTCGATGAGCAGTGACATCCCGTCGAGCACCGGTTCGCTGCGGGTGTAGCCGAAGTGCACCGCGTCGAGTTGTACCGCCAGTGGGCCGTCGGGGACATCGATCGCGTCTGGTGCGTCGGTCACGTCGGGTTGAGAGTCGATCAGCTCGTAGACCCGCTCCACACCGGCTCGGGCCAGCTGCGCGAGGACCACCAGGCTGGCGATCAACCGAGCAGGCCCGACCAGCAGTGCCAGGTACGCGGCGAAGGCCACGAAGGTTCCCAAGCTGATGTTGCCCCGAAGCGCCAGCAGGCCGCCCAGGGCGAACACCCCCACCTGACCCAGCGAGGGCAACGCGGCCAGCGTCGGGGCGAAGGTCGCGTTGAGCTGAGCTGAGCGCATCCGTTCGGCGAACAGCGCCCGGGCCCGGTCCTCGAGCCGGGCAACGGCCCGAGCCTCTTGGCCGAAGCCCTTCACTACTCGCACGCCAGTGACGGTCTCCTCGACATGCTCGGCGATGTCGGCCGCGCGCTGCTGAGCCGACCAGGTCGCCGGAAACAGCGTGCGCCGGGTCCGGGTGGTGACCAGCCCGGCAGCCGGCACTACGACCAGCGCGATCAGCGTGAGCAGCGGGGACAGCCACAGCATCGCGCCCAACGCGACGGCGAGCAGTACCAGCACACCCGCCGTCAGGGGGACTATTGACAGCAGGCCCTGCACCAGTTGCAGATCGGAGATCGCCCGGGAGACGACCTGGCCGGTGCGTAGGCTGTCCTGCTTGGCGCCGTCGAGCTTCTGCACCGCCCGGAACACGGCGTTGCGCAGGTCGTGCTGCACGTCCAGAGAAAGCCGCCCACCGAGGTAGCGGCGCACGAAGGCGGTTGCGAACTGCAGCAGCGCCGCGCCGACGAGTGCGGCGACCAGCCAGCCCAACCGCGCGGTGGTATGTGCCACCGCATCGTCCACCGCCAACCGGGTGAGCAGCGGGGTGATGGCCTCCATGCCGACCCCGATACCGGAGGCGAGCAGAGCCGCTACAGCGAGCTTCGGGTGGCGCCAGCAGGCAGTCGCGAGCCGGCGGATCCAGCCGACCCGCTTCGCAGGGATCTGCTCGGGCACGATTGCCAGGTTAGGCGGCTGCCCTGACCGCGGCTGGGTCGTGGAACTCCGGTGCCGGCCAGCGGATCAAACTTCAGTGGATCAAACTTGGGGGATGGAGGTCCTGCCACCGGGGTTGTGCACGACACCCTTGCGCGCCACGGACTGTTCGGCGACCGCTGCCTGAAGCTGACGCGGGACCACCAATACCTGGCGCGGTCGGCAGAAGGGATTGGAATTCTTCACGGGCCGTTCGAGCGGCTCGGTGCCATCGCCGATGAGGTGACGGTGCGCGGTGACCCACACATCGCAGGGCCAGCGGCGGCGGCGCAACCATCCTGAGCAGACGGGACAGCGGCCAGTGAGGTCCGGCTGGTGTTGGACGAGCAGCTCCCGCCACCCGTCGGTGATGGTCTGGATGTGCCTGCGTGCCAGCGGTGCAGACAGCGTCGCGCCCGCCCGGGCGGCGATTTCCTCAACGGCCGCCAACCGCTCCAACACCGCTCGCCGCACCCGACGATCCACTACCTACCTCCTCGTCGCCCCCCGACCTGACCGAGGGCGCACCTGACATGCATAACGACTCGGTCGAAACGCCGTGACGCCGCTGTGCACTGTCTACCGGACTTCGCTCGCGGACTTAAACCCCCCTCACCCTGGCATCGCGACGGTGTGAGGCGACTGTTCGGATCGGTGCACCGATCGAGGGACGCTCGCGGGACGAGCGTATTTCGAGGTCAGAGCCTAGGTACGGGATCGATGCGACCTGGGTAGCCGTCGACGTCCGGTCCAGTATCCGGGATCTGTCACCGTCGGTGATCGTGTCACGGAGGCAAGTGCACCCGATTGCCTAGTATTCGCACGGAGCCCACCAAGGGCGTCGAACCGCCAGCCGAGGAGGACACCGTGCGCGTCGAGGTCGATCCGACCATGTGCGAAGGCCACGGGCAGTGCAACGCCGTCGCACCCGAGGTCTACGACTTGGACGAGGGTGGCTACTGCGTGATCAACAGCTCGGAGGTTCCGCGTGATCTCGAGTCGCAAGCGGAGCAAGGTGCCCTAGCTTGCCCGATGCTCGCCATCACGATCATTCGCTGAGCGTTGCGTGCCGAGCCGTCCCGCCCGTATGTGTTGTCCCGGTGAATTAGCGCACTCGACCCGACGCTGAATCTGCGTCGTTCAGGTGATGTTTGAGCGGCGCCGGCACGAAAGGCCTTATGATGAGCAGGAGTGGTCCTGGCGTCGAAGTCCTCGATTTGCAGATGTTTGCTGGGTTCATAAACCCGGACAAGCCCCCGCTGGACTCGCCCCTCGGTCCGGCGGCGCCGCGCCGCGGCGGCACAGCCCCCAGTTTCGCCGCGGCGCGGCCACCCATTCCACGGCGATCGATAGGTGTGCCGTCCCTTGCGATGCAAGTTATTCGACGAGGGAGGAAAATGGTATGATCGGGATTCGAGCGCGTCAATCATTTGCAGCTGCACGGAGCGCGTCGATGCAATCGTTTTTGGTTCCGACGCGATTGGCCCGGCTTGTACAGACTAGGCGATTCCGCGATGTCTTCCTACTCTGCTACTTCGCCGCAGATCTCCGATGACCGAACCCATCACCAGCCGGGATCGCGAGTATCTGCAGGGCGCCATTGAGCTCGCGAAACGTTGCCCACCGTCGGCAACAGCGTTCTCGGTGGGTGCAGTGATCGTCGAGGCGCACGGTGCGGTGCTCGCTACGGGGTACTCGCGCGAGGGTGATTCCCGCGAGCACGCCGAGGAGGCTGCGCTGGGCAAGGTCGCACCCGATGACCGCCGCTTTGCCGGAGCCACCATCTACAGTTCGCTGGAACCGTGCAGCATCCGGGCCTCGCGACCCCGCAGCTGCACTGAGTTGATTCTGGCCACCTCGATCTCGCGCATCGTCTTCGCCTGGCGTGAGCCCGACCTGTTCGTCGACTGCCAGGGCGCCGAGCTCCTTCGCGCGGCTGGTCGCCACGTCGTGGAGGTGCCCGATCTGGCCGAACTGGTGCGTCGCACCAACCGGCACTTGCTCGGCTCGTGAGTGCCAAACAGTGTTATAGCACTCAATCGCACTCACGAGCGGGTCGAGTCGGGTAGGCAGGAACGGTGGCTACCTCGCCGTCACCCGCAGGCGCTCGGTTGCTGCTCGGTCCGATACTGCGGCACGTAGGCGCGACGACCGCGACGGTGTGGGTGCAGACGTCTCGGCCGGCGCAGGTCGAGGTGCTGGGCTGCCGAGCATCGACGTTCACCGTGCGCGGGCAGCACTACGCGCTGGTGGAGATCAGCGGCCTGAAGCCGGGTTCGGTCACGACGTATCGGGTGCACCTCGACGAGCAGTTGGCGTGGCCGCCGCCGGCCTCGCCGTGGCCGGACAGCCGGATCCGTACCAGAAGAAGCAGCAGCGGAAGCGAGAGTCCGGTGCGAGTGGTTTTCTGTTCGTGCCGGCGCGCCAAGCCCGATGACCCCCGATCGGCGGCGGCCGTGGGTCCGGATGCGCTGGATCTTTACGCCGTCCGGATGGCCACCATGGCGCCGCAGGACTGGCCGGATGCGCTGCTGCTGCTGGGTGACCAGGTTTATGCCGACGAACCGACCCCGCAGACCCGGCGGTGGATGGACTCGCACCGCGATACCACCGTCGCGCCTGGGTACGAGGTCGCGGACTTCATCGAGTACGCCCAGCTGTACCTGGAAGCGTGGTCAGATCCCCAGCTCCGGTGGCTGATATCCACGGTACCCACCGCGATGATCTTCGATGACCACGATGTCCGGGACGACTGGAACACCTCGGCGGCGTGGCGGGACCGGATCACCGCTCAACCCTGGTGGCCCGAACGGATCCGTGGCGCACTGGCCTCCTACTGGGTGTATCAACACATCGGCAATCTGTCCCCGCAGCAGCGCCACGCCGACCCGACCTGGCGTGCCGTCCAGGACGCCAGTGGGGACGCTTGGCCAGCGCTACAGAAGATGGCCGACGCCGCTGACGGCGATCTCGGGGCGATCTGGTGGAGCTTTCGGTGGGACATCGACAGGGTGCGACTGGTCATGTTGGACACTCGCAGCGGCCGCAGATTGGCCGAGGGGCGGCGCGCGATTCTCCACGATGACGAGTTCGCCTGGGCAGAGCGTGCGGTCAGCGAAGACGCCCACCAGGCAGCACATGTGCTGATCGGCAGCTCGCTGCCGTGGCTGCTGGCGCCGGCGATCCACGACGTGCAGTCGGCCAATGCGGCGGCCTGCGCGCGCGGCAGCGCACTGGCCGAGGGCATCCGTCAGGCGCTCGACCTCGAGCACTGGGCGGCATTCGAGGACTCCTTTGACCGGCTCGCCGCGCTGCTGCGGCGGGTGGCGGCCGCCCCTCGTGCACCTGCCACGATCAGCGTGCTTTCTGGCGATGTGCACCACAGCTACGTGGCACGTGCCGACGTCGAGGGCTCACCTGTTTACCAACTGGTGTCCTCGCCAGTGCATCACCGCGTCCCGAGGTATGCCACTGTGGCGTTGCGGGTTTCCTGGTGGGGTCCGCTGGCTGTGGCGGTCCGCAGCGTGGTGCGCCGCCTAGGCGTGGCAGATCCGACGCTGTCCTGGCGATTGCTGCGCGGTCCGGTCTTCGGCAACGCGGTGGCCGCGCTGACGTTTTCGGCTAGCAGCGCTGAGCTCATCTTCGAAAGGAGCGGTCCTAGCGGCCAGCTGGAGCAGGTATCCCGGATCGAACTGGCCGGTTTGTCCACGACTTGTCAAAGACCGGCAACAATGCCAAGGCAGGAGAGTGATCGACGATGAGGGTTTTCACCGGAGCTGACGAGTTGCGCGCCGCGGCTGGTGAACGGCTGGGCGTGAGTGACTGGATGATCATTGAACAGCAGCGCGTCAATGCTTTCGCTGACGCGACCGAGGATCACCAATGGATTCATATCGATCCGCAGCGCGCCGCGGCAGGTCCCTTTGGCACCACCATCGCGCACGGGTTTCTCACCTTGTCGCTGTTACCCCATCTGATAGACCAGACCTACCGGGTCGAGGACACCACAATGGTTATCAACTACGGTCTGAACAAAGTGCGTTTCCCTACTCCGGTGCCGGTCGGATCCAGCGTGCGCGCTGAGGTCGCGCTCGCGGAGGCAACCGAGGTGACCGACGGTCTGCAGCTTGTGGTGCGCGCTACGCTGCAGATCGAGGGCAACGCGAAGCCGGGTTGCGTGGCGGATTGGGTTACCCGGGTCTACTTCTGACACGCGCGAGTGAGGTCGTCTGGTCGTAGCCGGAACACCTGCAGATATGTCCCATGGTACTTAGCACTCTCGCCGACCCACTCCATCCCGATCCGTCGCGCGGTAGCCGCCGCCCGTAAGTTGTCCGGGTCGACTAATGCAAATAACTCGACCAATGAATGCTGGAAGGCCCAGTGCGCCAGCGCCCACGCGGCTTCGGTGATATAACCGTGGCCCCAGTACTCCCGCGCCAGCTGATAACCGATCTCGACATCGGCCTCGGGCACGGGCATCGGCAGGAGGCTGATCCCGCCAATCAGCGTGCCGCTGTCACGCAGAGTCACCGCCCATCGGCCGGTTCCTGGCGTCATGTCGCTGCGTTCGGTGTCCCAGCGCTGCAGCACCGACTGCATGGTGGCCTCATCGGAGATGCGATCGAGGTCGTGCAGCCACCGGCTGACGTCGTCGTGGCCGTAGATTTTCAGCGCTGCCGGCGCGTCAGTGACCGACCAGTCGCGGAGCCGGAGCCGGGCGGTATACAGCGCCTCCACCATGCATTGAAATCTACTCCCGCTGGATGCGTCCTGGCGGGTATGTCGGCTACGGTGCCGGCTTGATGTTCGCATTCATCCGGAAGATGTTGTCCGGGTCGTAGCGCGCCTTGATCGCAGCCAACCGCCGGTATTTCGTCGGACCGTAGGCGGCTTGCACCCGGTCCTGGTCATAGTCGGCCATGATGTTGATGTAGCCGCCCGAGGCGCTGGCATGCGGGACAAGTGCCTGCCACAGCGATCGGGCCCAGACCCGGTCGGTCGCCAGCAACTCAGCGTCCGGGGCGATAGCCGCCACGTTGACCACGAACCGGGTCGCTCGGCTTCCGGCGAATGCTGTTTCCTGCTCACCGACGTCGGCGAATGCGCCGCCCAACGAGAAGATCGTGGTGAATGACATCGGTGAGCTCTTACGCGGTATGTTCTCGCTGAGGATTGAGATCGCGTCCTCGCTCAGCTCCTGCAGGTAAAGGCCTTTTTCGTAGGCGTGAACACCCCACGGTGCAGTCTGGTCCATAAGTTTCTGCAGTTCGACGTACGGCAGCGGGGTCACGAACTCGAACAGCGGCGGTAACGCTTCGGAGATCGGTGCGATCAGCCGGTGATGCTCCAGCGCGGACCCGAATCCAACGATCATCAGCCCATACCCCGGAGTCCCGCGGTGCGCAACGGGAACGAACGGCGCGGCCGGTGCGGGTAGACCGGCGGCCATGACGAGCCCAGCATTACGCGGCAGCGACGCCGCCACCTCGCGGCCGATGCGAAGTGCTTCGGTGCCGTGTTCGGGCCTCCAGAAGAACATGCCGAGATAAACCAGCGGACCGATCTCATGCAGCCGGAACTCGAAGCCGGTGACGACACCGAAATTGCCGCCGCCGCCGCGCAGCGCCCAGAACAGATCAGGATGCTCGTCGGCGGAGACGCACAGAGTGCGCCCGTCGGCGGTAACCAGCTCCGCGGACAGCAGGTTGTCCACGGTCAACCCGGCCTTGTGGACCAGCCAGCCGAGCCCGCCGCCCAGGGCCAGGCCGCCAAGCCCGGTGTGGCTGATCGTCCCACCGGTGACCGCGAGACCGTGCCGGGCAGTGGCGGCGTCGACGTCACCGATGGTGGCACCGCCACTGCACCACGCCCGCCGGCTGCCAGGGTCCACTGACACCGCGTGGAGATCGCTGAGGTCGATCACCAAGCCGCCCTCGGCGTGCGCGGCTTCCCACGAGCCGTGCGCACCACCCCGCACCGAGATCTGCACCCCACGTTCGCGTCCGAAGGCGATCGCCGCCGCAACGTCGGATGGGTCGGTGCACCGCGCGATGACCGCGGGACGGCGATCGATGCCACCGTTCCAGACCGAGCGGGCTGAGTCGTAGTCGAAGTCGGAACTGTCGATCACCCGGCCGGTGAGTTGAGTGCGCAGCGCGTCGATTCCCATCATCTGCGTCATCGCCTACCTTCACGACAGCTGAAGCGGCGAGTCCACCGCAGGAGGTTCCGCGCTCCGGGCTCCACTTCGAAGGGCATTACGCTAGGCCATGGGAGTCGATATCGCGTCAGCCTATTGGTGGCACTCCGCGCGTCCAAATGGCGGCGACCTAACGGTGCGCGATCAATGGATCGCTCGACGTACAGCTCACGGGGCGCGTCGCCGAGAACCTCATGCTCCCAGCGCGGCCTGGCCGGTGGTGCCCTCGCCAGGGTGTCCGTGCACGCCGGAGCCACTGCGACAACACGCCTTCTGCGGCTGAGCCTGATAGAATGTCAGATATGACCCACGAATACAAGAAGGCAATGGAGTACGAGACGGCATCTCAGTCGGACAATGCGCCGGGCGGCGCGATGAGTGGTGGTTTCGGTGGTTGGACCCGCTGGAGCGAAGAAAGGCATACCCAAACGGACATCAGGGAGTGCACTGATCAGCACTGCATGAACGTCGAGGTGAATTGCGGTTTCCAGGGCTTGGACCCAGGCTCGGCACTGTCCCAGTCAGCCGGCGTGAGCGACGACCTCCGCGCTGCGTGGCGGGCGAAACTCGACAGTGAGGGCAAGCCCAGCTCGGGGACTCAGAGTCTGAGGGATCTTGTCTTTGGTAGGGGTACCGACCACCCAGCGTCCTGACCACCCAGCGTCCTGACCACCCGGCGTCCTGACCACCCAGGGTGCTGACGACCACAGTGTCCGGCGGAAGGCCCGTGTTCGCCGGCCCCCGGACCACGGCGCCCGCCCGTCGCCGTGCGCCGTCGAGGATGTGCGCGAGCACCGTTCGATCACGTATTGTTGATCCGGTTGCCTGACGTGGGGCCATGTGGGTGATGCTCCCGGGCTCGTCTGAGTGAAGGTTCATGTTTTGTTC